>JADGPI010000161.1 GCA_017882525.1 Thermoleophilia bacterium | reverse complement strand
CCTGGGCCGCTCGCCGAGGAGTTGCTCCATTCGCGCGATGTAATTCTTCACCGGCACGCGGGCAATGACCTGGCCGATGACCTCGAGCGAAACATCCTCCAGTTTCTTGAACCGCACGCAACTCTTGCCCATGTCGAGCTTCTTGCCGTCGGCCTTCCACGCCTTGCGAAACCACTCGTCCGTGGCCTTATCGCCGTAACAGCACATGAGGTAGAGCGCCATATGATTCTTTTGCGAAGCCAGGTTTGCAAAGGGCAGGGGCAAGCTGGGGTCGCAGTGATAGCCCTTAGGATAAATGCGGTGGGGGACAACATAACCGATCATCCCATAGCTCATGCTCCAGGATCTGGGCCTGGATGAATTCTCGTTTCTCGCGCAAGCTCATGGCATTCCCCGCAAAAGTGCGCTGGCGTTCGTACCCGCGGTCTCTGACCTTACAGCCGCAGTAGCTCGCGCAGCGCGGCTTTGACTGCGCCGTATTGCTGGGGTGGCAGGGTGCCGAGATGGCGGGCGAGCTTGCTGGGATCAAAGCTGGCCAAGCCCTGCACGTTTACAGCGGAAACCTTCGGTAGCCACCGCGGCTTGCCGAGCGGAACTTCCCCGCGTAAGCCGCGAATCTGGGAGGTGAGCGGCGCGACAACCGCGAGTGCGCGAGCGTCGGCGGGCTGTGGATAGGCGAGGACAAGTACTGGGCGGCTCTTCTCGACCATGCCGAGTTCAGCAAACCAGACTTCGCCGGGTTGCGATTCAGTAGGCACCAAAGGCCTCCGTCCACGCCGCCGCCTGTTCATCGGCCGAAAGCAGGGAATTCGGCGCCATGCGGACATCGAAGGGCAGGCCATTGCGGAGTTCAATCTGGGCCAGAAGCATGTTGACCGCCTCGGCGGGGCTGAGGCCCAGCCTGTGAAGGATTCTCTCGGCGCGTCGCAGACGCCGCACAGGCACCTGGGTGCGGAAGATCGTCGTTGGATCGCTCATAGGATACGACTTATGTTGTTAGTGTACCCGCAGGCCAGGCTGTTTGCACGGCTGATTTTTCGCCTGGCCGCAGTCCGTCCACCCCGCTATGACCATCCCCGCTGCTCCATGCATCACATTTCCAGGGCGAGTTACACAGTCGCTGCCTGGCCGGAGCGCTGGCGTCCTCGCCGGCTTAGAACTACCCAAATCCGCACGTTTCCGGCCTTCGCAAGGTCTAAGCCGGCGAGGACGCCAGCGCTCCGCCGACTTTGTCACTCGCCCTGTCACATTTCAGCGTTTCAGCTCTTTCCTCTTTTCACTCCTCCCTTTTCGGCGCAGCATTGCGCGAATTATCGTCATGGGCGGCACAAGTGCACAGGTAGCAGTCGGTCGGCAGGCGTCCTCGCTGAGACACTCTCAAGCGTCGGTTTGCTCGCCCCCGCAGCCCGCCGCCAGACCTGTCGCTCGTCCGCCACATACCTGAGCCCCACCACCCATGCCTAACCAGTTTTTCGAGCAACCCATACTCAACTCGCCCTACGCGTATCCCGGGCGTCACTGGGAGCTCGACGCCGATGGCCAGCCCACCAACAGCATTCTCGAATCCCGCCGCCGTTCGGCTTTCGTCACGCCCGTCCCCAAGCCGAGGAAACGCCGCCGCGCCGACGCCACGAAACAGAGTGAGCTACTCTTCAAGGATGATGAAGGCATCTCCACGCCCCAGCAGCAGTACGACCCCAACACCATCATCAATGAAATCCGCCAATACGTGGACCAGTGGCGCCAGCTTCCGAACGCCGACCAATGGCAAGTCACCCCCGAGACCGCCCGTCTCTTGCACCACTGGCGCCACTACCCCTTTCCGGGCATCCGCCCCTTCTTCTGTCAGATCGAGGCGGTCGAGACCGCCATCTGGCTGGCCGAAGTCGCCCCCCGCCAGGGCGAGCGCGGCAAGAAATTCCTCGATTACCTGAAGGCCGCCAACGAGCAGGCCAACCCTGAACTTTTCCGCATTGCTTTGAAGCTCGCCACGGGCGCCGGCAAGACCACCGTCATCGCCATGCTCCTCGCCTGGCAGACCGTCAACGCTGTCCGCCGTCCCGCCAGCAAGCTGTTCACGCGCGGTTTTCTCATCTGCACGCCGGGCATCACGATTCGCGACCGCCTGCGCGTCCTTCTGCCCGGCGACCCGGACAACTACTACAAGTATCGCGAGATTGTTCCCAACGACCTGCTGGGCGAGATTGCCCGCGCCAAGATCGTCATCACCAACTATCACGCCTTCAAACTCCGTGAACGCCTGGACGTGTCCAAGGTCGGTCGCGCCCTGCTCAAAGGCCGCGGCCCCGAGCTCAACACCACCGAGACCGAGGGCCAGATGCTCCAGCGCGTCATGCCCGACCTCATGGGCCTGAAAAGCGTTCTCGTCATCAACGACGAAGCTCATCACTGCTATCGCCACAGAGTCACTCCGCCCGGACTGGATGACGACGAAGACCTCGAAACGGAGGAGAAGGAGGAGGCGCAGAAAAACAGTGAAGCTGCCCGGCTTTGGATCTCCGGCATCGAAGCCGTCAAACGCAAGCTCGACGTCCGCACCGTATTTGACCTCTCCGCTACGCCTTTCTTCCTGCGCGGCTCGGGTTACGCCGAGGGCACCTTGTTCCCCTGGACCGTGTGCGACTTCTCCCTTATGGACGCCATCGAATGCGGTATCGTCAAATTGCCGCGGGTCCCCGTCGCCGACAACGTCCCCGGCGCCGACATGCCCATCTACCGCGAGCTTTGGGCACACATCGGCAAGAAGATGCCGAAGAAGGGACGCGGCAAATCCGGCAACCTCGATCCCCTCAGTCTCCCGGTCGAGTTGCAGACCGCGCTCGACGCGCTCTACGGCCACTACCAAAAGACCTACGGCCTCTGGCAGCAGGAAAAGATCGCCGTGCCTCCCGTCTTCATCATCGTCTGCAACAATACCTCCACGTCGAAGCTCGTTTACGACTACGTGTCTGGCTTCTACCGTCTGGGCGAGGACGGCAAGACGCCCGTCCACCACGCCGGCCGCCTGGAACTGTTCCGCAACTACGACGAGTCCGGGAACCGCCTCGCCCGCCCGCGCACCCTCCTCATAGACAGCGAACAGCTCGAATCCGGCGAGGCCCTGGACAAGGACTTCCGTGACATGGCCTCGGATGAAATCGAGCGGTTCCGCCGGGAGATGATCGAGCGCGGCGACGTCGAGAAGGCGCGCAAGATCACCGACCAGGACCTGCTGCGCGAGGCCATGAACACCGTGGGCAAGGAAGGCAAACTCGGTGAGCCGATCCGCTGCGTGGTCTCCGTCTCCATGCTCACCGAGGGCTGGGACGCCAACACCGTCACGCACATTCTCGGCGTTCGCGCCTTCGGCACCCAGTTGCTTTGCGAACAGGTGGTTGGGCGCGGGCTCCGCCGGCAGTCCTATGATTTGGATGCAAACGGCCTATTCTCCGTCGAATATGCCGACATCCTTGGCATCCCGTTCGATTTCACCGCCAAACCCGTTGTCGCCCCGCCCAAGCCGCCACGCCCCACGGTCCGCGTCTGCGCCGTGCGTCCCGAACGCGATGCGCTGGAGATCCGGTTCCCCCGCGTCGAGGGTTACCGCGTCGAACTGCCGGATTCCGGCCTCTCAGCCCGGTTCACGGAGGATTCCGCGCTGCACCTGACGCCCAAGCTGGTTGGCCCGTCCATGGTCCGCAACGAAGGCATCGTCGGCGAGGGCGTCACGCTCACTGTCGAGCATCTGAAGGACATGCGGTCGGCTACCATCCTCTTCCACCTCTCGAAGCACCTGCTCTTCACGAAATACCGTGACCCCGGCGCCGAGCCCAAGCTCCACCTTTTCGGCCAGCTCAAGCGCGTCGTCCGGCAGTGGATGGACGGCGGCTACCTCCGCTCGACCGGAGGCACCTACCCCGCCCAGGTTCTCTACCGCGAAATCGCGGATATGGCTGCCGAACGCATCAAGGCCGCTATTACCGAAACCCTCAAAGGCGAAAACCAGATCAAGGCCATTCTCGACGCCTACAACCCGGTAGGCTCCACCGCCCACGTCAATTTCACCACCTCCAAGCAGACCCGGTGGAAGACCGATCCGCGCAAATGCCACATCAACTGGATCGTGTGCGATAGCGACTGGGAAGCCGAGTTCTGCCGCGTGGCCGAGTCGCACCCGCGCGTCAGGGCCTACGCGAAGAATCAGGGCCTCGGCCTGGAAGTCCCTTATCTGATGGGCACCACGCCGCGCAAGTATCTGCCTGACTTTATCGTCCAGGTGAATGACGGCCAGCCGGACCCACTCAATCTCATCGTTGAGATCAAGGGCTACCGTGGCGAGGACGCCAAGGAAAAGGCGAACACCATGCACGCCTACTGGGTGCCCGGCGTCAACAACCTCGCCAAGTTCGGTCGCTGGGCCTTCGCCGAGTTCACCGATGTGTTCGAGATCGAGGCTGCCTTTGACCGACTGATTCAACCGCTAATGAACGCCAATGAACGCGAATGACGGACTGAATATAAAGGAAGAGGGGCAT
>JADGPI010000160.1 GCA_017882525.1 Thermoleophilia bacterium | reverse complement strand
GTGGTCCTCCTGTTCCGGCTCATCGACAGCGTGAAGGCGTTCCCGCTGATCTTCATCATGACGAGCGGGGGCCCCGCCGGCGCAACTTTGGCCACTAACTATTACGCCTACAATCAGAGCTTCACGTACACCTTCATCGGCTTCGGGTCGGCCATCATCGTCGTGGTCGTCTCGATGGTGGTGCTGCTCAGTTACGCGGTGAGCCGCTGGAACCAGCGGCGAGGAGCGGTTGCGTGACTCGACTCCAGCGCATTTGGATGCGCCCCGGGCGCGTGATAGAGACCTTGCTGATCCTTGTAACGCTCGGGGTCGTGCTCTTTCCCATCTACTGGATGATGCAGATGTCTTTGAAGTGGCGACTGGAGCAGTTCGCCCTGCCGCCCAAGTATCTCTTCGCGCCGTCCCTGGCCAATTACCGCGAGCTGCTCGATGGGGACTTCCTGGCGGCCTTCTGGAACAGCACGGTGGTGGCGCTCTGGACGACGGCGATCTCGTTGCTGGCGGGCGTCCCTGCGGCCTACGGACTCTCGCGGCTCCACGCGCGGGCCCTCAGCGCGCGCATCCAGTTCCTGGTGCTGGCCGTGCGCATGGCGCCGGCGATCGTGTTCGCCCTTCCCTTCTTCCTCATCTTCCGCTATCTGAACCTCATCGACACCAAGCTTGGGCTGGTCATCGTCTACCTGACGTTCAACCTGCCGCTGGTGATCTGGATGTTGGGGCCATATTTCGACGCCGTGCCCCGGGAGATCGAGGAGGCGTCGGTCGTGGACGGCGCCCGCCCGTGGCAGACCTTCCTGCTGGTGCTGCCGCTCGTGATGCCGGGACTCGTTGCGGCCGGCATCAATGCCTTCCTCTTTGCCTGGAATGAGTTCTTCTTCGCGCTGGTGCTGACGCGGTCCCGGGCCACCACCGGACCGATTGCCATCGTCAATTTCCTGAACTACGAGAGCGGGTTCGAGTGGGGGAAGATCACCGCCGGCGGCACGTTAGTCATGCTGCCGATGATCCTCTTTGCCATCACGGTGCGTAAGTACCTGGTGCGCGGTATAGCGGCAGGGGCGGTCAAGGGGTAAGCCTAACACACAAGGAGGCCGGAGATGACATCTCGACGAAAGGGAGTCACACGTCGCCAGTTCCTGCAGCAGAGCGCGACGGCGGCTGGCGCCGCCGGGCTGTTCACGATCCTCACCCCCCGCGAAAGCGCGGCGCAGCAGTGGAGCCTCGCGACCGCCGCCCAGCCGTACAGGGGCGCGCGGCTGCGCGTGATGAGCGCCAGCGCACCGTACGTCGAGGAACTGAAGAAGCAGCTCCCCGATTTCACCAAGGAGACCGGTATCGAGGTCCGGCTCGAAACGATGTCGTACCAGCTCTTCGCCCAGCGGGGTGATATGGAGCTGTCCGGCGGGTCCAGCAGCTACGAGGCCATGATGATCATATTCACCCACGTCGGGCGCTGGGTGGACGTGGGCTGGGTCCAATCGTTGACGCCGTACATCGACAACACCAAGTTGACCGACAAGGCAGCGCTGGATCTGGCCGACTTCTCACAGCCGGCCATCCGAAACTACACGCGCGGAAAGGATCTCTATGCGCTGCCGTACATGGCCAACTCGACCCTGCTGATGTACCGGAGCGATGTCTTCGAGAAGTTCGGGGTCAAGCAACCACCAGCCACCTTCGACGAATTGATGGAGGTCGCCGCGAAGATCCACACGCCGGAGGTGGCCGCCTTCGTCTCCCGAGGCAACCCGGCGAGTCCGCACCTCTCGTACGTGTGGTCCAACTACTGCCTGGGCTTTGGAGGCAGGTTCTTCAAGAACCCACCCGAGAACCTCACGCCGGTCCTCAACAGTCCCCAGGCAATCAAGGCGGCCGAGTTCTACGCCACCCTGATGACCAAGTACGGCGTCCCGGGATCGACCAACTACGCCATCGACGAGGCCGTCCAGGCCATGCAGCAGGGGAAGGCCGCGATGACCATCGACAGCATCGACGTGCTGTCGCCGATCATGGTCAAGGAGAAGAGCCTGGTGGCCGACAAGGTCAAGGTGGCGATGATTCCCAAGGGGCCGGGCGGCCAGTTCCCCATGGTCGTCTTCCATGGCTTTATGATCCCCAAGGGATCGCCGAACAAAGAGGCGGCGTGGCTCTTCATCCAGTGGGCAACCAGCAAGGACCGAATGACCAAAATCGCCACGCAGTCGGACGGTCTGGGCGCGCGCGACTCGGTCTACTCGTCGGCGCCCATCCAGAAGCGCTTCATGTGGAACGGTGTGGATGCCGGCGCGCTGATGAACCAAGTCCAGGCCCTCGCGGCCAAAGAGAACTACATGAACTTCCGCCAGGTGACGTTTTTCCAGGCGGTCGGGGATCGCGTCGGGGTAGCCATCCAAGAGATCATGACCGGCAAGCGGTCCGCCAAAGAGTCCATGGAAGCCTGCAACGCCGATCTTGTGAACATCGTCAAGCGGGCGGGCGGGAAGATTAACGAGGCTGATCTGATCAAGAATTGATGCTGCGCGGCCGAGGGGGAGTGTCACCGTCAACATCGCAGAACTGGAGGGAAAGTATGGCCAAGGCACACATCTTCACATTCGACTCGATCCCACCCGTGGATAGGGGTGAGGGCGTCACCGCGAAGCCCCTGGTCAGCAAGGCGGTGGGCTCCACGAAGCTCACAAACGGGATCACCACCTTTCCCCCCGGCGGCGCCCTCCGGCCGCATTCGCACAACTGCGATGAGTCGGTCACGCTGATCGTGGGCGAGGGTGTGGTGGAGATCGACGGACAGCAGACTACCGTGAAGCCCTTCGACACGACGTTTGTGCCAGCCGGCGTGGTGCATCGATTCCTCAACAAGAGCACGCAGCCCATGAGCATTCTCTGGAACTACACCTCGGTGGACGTGACGCGGACCTTTACCGATACGGGGGAGACCGTGCGCCAATTGAGTCCGACCGACAAAGGCGGCACACGGGCCTGAGCGCTTAATCGGGTGCGCCGAGGCTTCGGTGCACCAAAAGGAGGCCGCTATGTTGCGACAGTTTGGCCTTGTGCTCGCAGTAACTCTTGCCCTGGCCTGGGCCCTTCCTTCTCCGGGGCGGGCGGCGGCTTTTCCCGAGCGAGACATCACCGTGGTGGTGCCGTGGCCAGCCGGCGGCGGGACGGACGCCCTGGCTCGCACGCTTGCGAAGAACAGCAAGAAGTACTTCGGCGTCAACCTCACCGTTGTCAACCGGGTGGGCGGCGGCGGCGCCGTCGGCGCGAACTCTGTGGCGACAGGCAAGGCAGACGGCTACACGGTCTGCGTGATCCCCTTCAACCTCATCACCTACCAGCTGACCGGGCTTTCCGATCTCTCCGTCAAGGACTTCGACCTGATCGCTCTCCTCAACCGGAGCCCGGCAGGCTTCTCGGTGAAGGCAGATTCCCAGTTCAAGACACTGAAGGAACTGATGGACTACGCCAAGGCGAATCCCGGCGTGGTCACGGTGGGTCATGCGGGTCCGGGTCAACCCTGGCACCTTTCTGCGGCGCTACTGGCCTCGACGTATAACCTGAAGTTCACGTTTGTTCCTTTCGACGGGGCGGCCCCGACCCGCGTGGCGCTGGTCGGTGGGCACATCACGATGGCGTCTACCGGGATGGACGAGGTGCTCCAGTTCTACAAGACGAAGCAACTCAGGATCCTGGCAGCCGTCATGCCGACCCGCAACCCATTCTTCCCCGACGTCCCGACCATAGCCGAGGCCGGCTACCCGATCGAGAACCCGATCTTCGACTGGCGCGGCTTGGCCGTAGCCAAGGGCACGCCGCCCGAAATTCTGAGTGTACTCCGCGACGGTTTCCGCAAGGCCGCGGAAGATCCGGAGTATATCAAGTTGATGGACGACCTCGCGCTCCCCCGCGCCTACATGGAGTACGACAAGTTCGGAGAGTTCCTGGCGGGCCTCGAGAAAAGCATAGGGCCTGTCCTGGATACGGTTGGTCTGCTGAAGAAATAGCGGTCGTGTAGGAGGGGACGGGAAGGCCTCCTTCCCGCCCCCTCATTTTCGCTAGACTATGTGGAAAGACCGGCGTACCTATCGCAAAATAGCAAGCTCCTGGCGAAATACCAATAATAGCTCGTTCCGGATCGTCCAACCGCCCCGACCCCGAAACCCGGGTGGAGGCAGTTGACGACAACTCCTGAGGACATTAGCTAAAGTTCTGCCCGGTGATGTAGTCGGACTCCTCGATGAGGAAGCGGATCACCCGGCAGATGTCCTCGGGCTCCCCCAGGCGACCCATGGGAATAGCCTGTAATTTGGGACGTTGCCAAGAATGACAAGTTGTAGGAAAGATGCAGAAAGGGGCAGTGCATGGCGAGCCCCTCTGTCCCGCCAGCGGCGGGCGGTGGGCCACGGACATCGCTCGGCCCCCCTCTTCGCGGAAGACGGAATGATGCTCGACTCGTCGGGCCCTACCGTGGTGCGGGCTCTCAGGGTCTGGCGATCTGGCCGTGCGGCGCGGCAACCGGCAGGCTCACAGAACTTGTCATTCTTGGCAACGTCCCGTATTTCTCACGCCGCGAAATTCGTCGAGGCGCTCGCGGCGCTTGGAGTGCGGACGAGCAAGATCGGCGAGCTGGCGCTCCCCTTGCCCAAGGCCTATCGGGGGCTGGTGGAAGGTTTTGCCTCGGAGACGGGCGCCCGGACGTGAGT
>JADGPI010000159.1 GCA_017882525.1 Thermoleophilia bacterium | reverse complement strand
GAGGGGATCGCTGACTACATCGCCCTCTCCAGGCCGCTGATCCGCGAGCCGCGCCTGGTGGCCCGCTGGCGCGCCGGCGACATAGGGCCCGCCACGTGCGTGTCGGACAATGGATGCTTCCGCCCCGCGCGAGAAGGCAAAGGGATCTTCTGCACCGTCGAGCGGGACCGCTAGCTGTGTTGGATCACTCGCGACCGGGGTATCTTTGTTGACACTCGAGCCACCGGCAAGCTCGCGCCGACCCGACCAGAGAGGGAGTAGGAGATGGAGTTTCGGGAGCTAGTGATGGGCCGATACGCCACCAAGCTCTTCGACGGATGCAAGATCCCCGAAGAAAAGGTGGCCGAGCTTTTGGAGCTGGTGAGATGGGCGCCTTCCGGGCTCAATATCCAGCCATGGAAGATCAAGATCGTTGTGCACGACGCAACCAAAGAGATGCTGTCGGCTGCCACCTGGGACGAGCCGCAGATCAAGAGCTGCTCTCATCTACTCGTGTTTTGCGCGGACACGGATTTCGACGGACTGCGCCACAGACTTGCGCGCTCTATGAAAGAGAACGGGGTACCGGAACAAGTCTGGCATATCGTCATGGGCATCGCGGAAAGGATGGCCAAGATGTCCGCGGCGCAGTGGCTCAGCTACGCTCAGTGCCAGGTCTATCTCGCGTTGTCGTATGCCATCCTCGCGGCCAAAGAGCTCGGTTTCGACTCCTGCCCCATGGCCAACTTCAAACCCGATGAATACTCGCGGATCTTGAGGCTGCCGGAGAATCTGGTGCCCACCATCCTCTGCCCGGTGGGGTACGCGGCCGACCAGCAGCACGGGAAATGGCGCTACCCACTCGAAGAGATAGTGGTGGCTTAGGGATCTGGCCCATGGATCGGAAGGCGCGGTACTCGTTGCATCCTACCGGCGACCATCTTCCTCGCCACGGGGCGATCCGGACCCCCGCTGACCCGGCATACCTCCGAGATCTCTTCAATCACAGCGCGCGCTATTACGATTCGGTGAACCGGCTGACCAGCCTGGGTCAGGTCGTCCTCTGGCGCAAAGAGGTGGCCCGTGTGGCGCACGTCAGGCCGGACGACCGGGTGCTCGACGCGTTCTGCGGACCGGGAGGCCTGGCCGAACAGGTCTTGCCCCACCTGGGGGCAGCCGGCGAGCTGGTTTTGGCCGACCTGAGCCCCGTCATGCTGCACGAAGCCAGGATCAGGCTGTCGCGCAGAGTGAAACCCGGGATCGGACGGCGCGACGGACCTCGTCTGGATTTTGTGGCCGGCGATCTGCTCCGCGAAGAGTTGGGGCTACGGGATTTCGATACCGTCCTGTTCGGGTGGGGGCTGCGCTACGTTCCGGATGTGGGCGCCGCCTTGGGCCGCATGCGGGGGTTTCTCAAGCCGGGCGGCCGGATGGCGCTGCTCGAGTTCACCAAGCCTCGTCCGCGGGGATGGGCTGCCCCGGCGCAGTTCTACTTCCGGCGCATCTTGCCCGCGATCGGCTCCTGGCTCGCGCGCGACCGTGAGCTACACGAGTACATGAGCGCCTCGGCAGCCGAGTTCCTCTCTGCTCCGGAACTAGTGGAGGCCGTCGCCGAGGCCGGATTCGTCATCGATAGTTGCCACAGCCATCTGGGAGGGCTGGTCACGATCGTGGCCGCGGTTCGCACAGACGGTAAGTTTGCAGGCCGGCGGCTACTTCAACTGACCCCGGATGGCCCCGTTCGAGTGTGACGAGGTGCCCACGCTGACATAGGCGTTGCTGGCCTTGATCAGAGCGACAAGGTCGGCGACGGTCTTGCCCTTCAGAGAGCCGGTCAGATCCGAGCCCTTGACGCTTCCGTGCGCGAGCTCCCCTGAGAAGACGCCGGCCTTCGCCGGGCCGGAGAACAAAGTGAGGACCGCCGTCCCGGTGCTCCCTGTCTTGCCCTGATAGATGCGAGCCACGCTGGGGCTGGTGAGCCCGCTGATGTTGAGCACGTAGCTGAGCGTCTTGGCGGCAGCGTCGTAGCTGAGAGTGATCGAGCCGGTGGCGGAGGTGGAAACCGCGGGCACCTCGCTGGCGCCGGCAAGGTCCGCCGTGAACGTCTCAGCAGCGGGGTTGCTGGTGGTGGACGACCCGCCGGGTCCGCCAGTTGTGGAAGTCGTAGTCGTGGAAGTCGAGCCTCCCCGGCCGGACAGGCCGAGCGAGAGGCCGACGATCAGGATGATGAGCAGGAGAACCAAGACGACGAACACCACCCGTCGTCTCTGTACCTGACGTTCTCTGCGGCGCCGGGCCCGTTCTGTCGCGAGCGGGTCACGTGGGGGCTCAGTATGCATGGCATCTCCGGAAGGCTGAAGGTCCGTGCCTCGAGGGACGGACCCTATCTACCCAGGAACAGCCTTCTCCGAACAGTCGCCTGCCCTTGAAGTTTCGCCGCGCTCGCGGAGCGCTTTCAGCACCTTCTCCGGGGTGATGGGCAGAGACCAGATCCTCACGCCGACGGCGTCATAAATCGCGTTCGCGATCGCCGCGGCCTGATTCACGCATCCGGGCTCGCCCACACCTTTTGCCCCGAACGGCCCGGTGGGATCCGGTTCCTCGAAGAGGATAGTCTCCATCTGGGGCATGTCCAATGTGCTGGCGATCTTATAGGTGTCGAAATCGTCGGTAAGCATCTCGCCGGTCACTGCATCGGTCATGGGGTCTTCCCACAGCGCGTAGCCCAGTCCCTGGGCGGTGCCCCCCTCTAACTGGCCCTCCACTGTCATCGGGTTGATCGCTCGACCGCTGTCGTTGACCGTGACCAGTTTGACCACGTGGACCTCACCAGTGTCGATGTCCACCTCCACCTCGGCGAACAGCGCCTGGTAGGGAGCGGGTGACGTTGTAGGCGCGAACGAGGCGTGGCCGGTGATCTCTTCCACATCGGCCATGCGGTATATCGCCCGCTTGGCGACTTCGGCCACGGAGATGCCCTTGTCCGGCTGCCCGATTACGTAGACGCGCCTGTCCTCGAGAGCCAGTTCGCCCGCGGCGACGCCCAAAGAATCGGCGGCGCGGGCCAGCAGCTTCACCCGCGCGTCGTGCGCGGCGCGCTCGACGGCTTGTCCGAGGATGTACATGGTGCGTGAGGCGTGGGACCCGATCTCGAAGAGGGTGGTGTCCGTGTCGCCCCAAACGACGTGCACGTCCTCGAAGCGAAGCCCGAGTACCTCCGCCGCGACTTGAGCCAGCGACGTCAGAGCATTGGTGCCTATGGAAGCCGGCCAAGCCGTCAAGATGATGGAGCCGTCTTCGTTGAACTTGATGAGAGCGTTGCTGTGCTCCACGTGGACCGGCCAGGCACCGCTGTTGTGAGCCATGCAAGAGACGCCCAATCCGCGGCGCTTGCTTCCTTCCTCGGAGGCGCTCTTGCCGGCGGCCACGGCGCCTGCCTGGGGGTCGTTCAAGTCGCCGGATGTCGGGCCGGCCGCCGCACCGGGCTCCGCGCCGGCCCCGGTGCCGGCCACCCGCGCCGCCCGGCCGTGCCCCTCTTTCCAGCCGATCCGCTCAGAGCCTATCCGCAGGCAGTCGCCTAGGCCCATACTGGTGATGGGAAAGTCGGGGCCGAACGTACCGGGATCGCCCAGCTGAGACAGGTTCTGTAGCCGGAACTCCACGGGATCCATCCCCAGTTTCTCTGCTGCCTCGTCCATCACCTGCTCGCGGACGAACGTCTCCTCCGGGTTGCCGAAGCCTCGCATGGCCCCACACGGCAGGCGGTTGGTGTAGATGGCGTCCACCTCGGCATTGTGGCTCTTTCGCCGGTACAGTGGGTTGCCCGCAGCCGAGGCTATCAACGAAGAAAGCGCGGAGCATTCGACATGGGCTCCCGCTGTGGTGACGATCTTCTGCTCCACGGCAGTGATGGAGCCGTCCTTTTTGACCCCCATCTTGAAGGTGTATGGGCCCATGCACGAGCGGGTGGGACGATCGCTGAAATCCTCCTGCCGCGAGTAGGCCAGCTTCACGGGCTTGCCCGACTTCTTGGCTAGAAGGATGCAGATGGGCTCGCGGAACACTATGAGCCCGGTGCCGAAGCCTCCGCCCATGAACTCGTTCTTGACCCGGATCTTGCCCACTGGGATGTCAAAAATGTACGCGATCATTCTTTGGAAGAGATACGGCAGTTGCACCATCGCCCAGACGGTCAGGCGCCCGTCGGGCGCAAAGCTGGCGATGCAGTGGAAGGTCTCCAGCGGGGCCTGCTTCTGCTGCGTCGTGTAACCCACTGACTCGATCACGAAATCGGCTTCGCGGAATCCTGCCTCCACGTCTCCAACAGGCTGATGACACGCGTGTACGGCCAGGTTCCTCTCGGCCGGCTCGTCGGCGGGCGCGCCGTCGGCTTGCCGGCGCTGCACCGTGTCGTGGATGCGTGGCGCCCCGTCCTTCTGGGCCTCGAGCACGTCGAACACCGCCGGCAACACCTCGTACTCCACTCGGATCGCTTGGAGTGCCTGCTCCGCCACCAGCTCGCTCACCGCGGCGACCGCGGCGACGGCGTCACCCACGTACCGCACTTTGTCCTCCAGGACCCGCACGTCGTAGACGCCCCACGGTTCGATGCCACCGTAGCTCTGAAGGTTCATAAGGGTGCCGGTGTATTGCTTCGCGGGGACGTCTTTGTAGGTGACGACCGCTTCCACCCCCGGCATTCTCTCGGCTTCCGAGGTGTCGATGCTGACGATACGGGCGTGGGCGTGAGGGCTGTGCAGCACTTTGCCGCAGAGCATCCCTGTCAGGCT
>JADGPI010000158.1 GCA_017882525.1 Thermoleophilia bacterium | reverse complement strand
TCTTCCTGAGTCTGTTTGCGGTCCCACGGGCATTCCCGCCTGAGCAGCGCGGTGAGTTCGTACAGACTCCATAGCTCGTGGCTGACCGCCTCCCGATGCAGGTCGAGAGCCGCAGGGATCAGGCTCACCGCGGCGCCGACTCGCTCCGCGTCCGCGACCAGCTGGAGCGCCTCCCGCGCATGCTCGGCGGTAAACACCACCACCGTCTCGGCCAGCCCGGCTCCGACCGACGCCAGAATCTGGTCCGCGGCCCCAGGGCCCGTGACGCCGCGCCGACGCCCGGCCGGATCGGCCCCCTGGATTTCCGCCCCGGCCTCAGATTGGGCCGGCGATCCGGTCTCGACACTCACCGGAACATCCCAGAAGAACAGGTTCGTCGTCGGCCTTGTCGTCGCGGCGACGCTGCTGAGCGCCCGCGCTACGACGGCGGACTGATCCGCTTCGTCCACCCGGCCCGCATACGCCAGCACCAAGGACGAACCGTGGGATTCGATGCCAGCCACCACTCCGCAGTCGCCCGGCCGTCTACTTACTGGTAGAGGTGGTGGACTGAGATGAGGTCGACCCGGTGGTCGAGGCATCGTCGGGCGCTCTGCTGGTGGTGGACGTGGACAAGCTTCTTGAGGTGGTTATCGTGCTAGCAGCAGGTTGCAGCCCGGCTCGGTAGGACACACCAAGCTCCGACTCCGCTTTGCTCAGCCAGTTCGACCAAGCTTGATCCTGCTTCATGGTCAAGAGTTTGGCCCTGACCGTCTCCCTGGCCTCGTCGTATGAAAGCTGTTTCTGGGGCGTGATCTCCGTCACCTGGATGATGTGATACCCGTACTCGGTCTTGACAGGTTGGGAGAGCTCTCCCTTGTTCAGGGCGAACAGCGCCTGCTCGAACGCCGGGACCATCTGGCCTTTCCTCACCGGCCCCAGGCTGCCGCCCGAGGCCTTGGTCGTGGCGTCGTCGGAGTATTTCTTGGCCTCGGCGGCGAAGTCGGCTCCGTTCTGGATCTCGCTCCTGACTTTGTCGGCTTCAGACTTTGCCGCGGCCCAGTCGGCAGCCGTTGGCGTCGCCGTAGCGGTGCCGTTGGCGCTTGGCTTCACCGGAGCGATGAGGATGTGGCGAGCCGTGCGCGTCTCTCCCCGCACGAACTCGGCGAGGTGGGCATCGTAGTAGGCCTGAGACTCCTCGTCGGTGACCGTGATGTCTTTGAAGACTACGGCCTGCATCCCCGTGAACAGCAGCTTGTCGTGAAGGTTCTGATTGAGTTCGTCTAGGGTCAGTTTCTGAGCCTTGAGAGAGTCAGCGAACTTCTTCTCATCGCCCTGGAACATCTGCTTGATCGTGTCCAGCTGAGCCTTCACTTCGGCGTCCGTGACCGTGACTCCGCTGCTGGGCGCCTCCTGCTTCAGCACCTCCATCATCACGAGATAACCGGCAACCCCCTGCTGAAAGGCCTTCCACTCGCCGGGCTGATTGCTCTTATCAGGCGCTTTGCCCTCGTTGACGTACTGGGTCTGGCGCGCGTTGAACTGGTCCTGAGTGATCAAGACAGTGCCGACCTTGGCAACAGAGTTCTTGGGAAGCCCGCCCCCACAACCAATCGCCGCGGCGACCATCGCGATCAGCACAATGGCCAAGCCGAGAGCGAGGAACTTCTTGGTCAAACCGAACCCCTCTCCAGTCGCCTATGAGGCGTCCGATGGGCTTAGAAGCCCGAGTATATCATCAAGCACCGCGGCCACGATCTCACGGAGGCCCCCCGCGTCGCCACGGAAACCAAGAGTGAGTTGTCCCTGCACAGGCGCATAAACATACCTGCGATCGCGCTCCCGGAGCCGCTCGCGAGAGCCGCTCGGAAGGGTGAGGCCGTTGATTGCGAGCCTATGCTGGCGTACGGTCAACGAGCCCGCCCCCAACCCCTGCAGCGTCGCCCGCACCTCCCCCAGGAAGATGAGGTTGTCCACCGGCTCGGGTATCTCACCGAAGCGGTCCGCGAGCTCCGAGCGAAGGTCGCCCAGCTCGTCCACGCTTCCGGCAGACGCGATGCGCCGGTGCAGGTCCACCCTCGCCGCCTCGTACCCTATGAAGCTCGCCGGCACGTGCGCGTCGATGCCGATCTCCACTCGCGGCACTTTCTCGTGCGCTAGATCCTGGCCCTGGAGCAAGGCGACGGCCTCGTTCAGCATGGATAGGTACATCTCGAACCCCACAGCCGCGATCTGACCCGACTGCTCCTCCCCCAGGAGCTCGCCCGCGCCGCGGATCTCCAGGTCGCGCATGGCGATCTTGAAACCGGAGCCAAGCTCAGTGTAGTCGGCCAGAGTGGAGAGTCTCGCGACCGCCTCCTCGGTGAGCACCGGCTCGTCGGGGTGGAACAGGAATGCGTGCGCCACCCGGGCCGAGCGGCCGATGCGCCCCCGGATCTGATACAGCTGGGCCAGTCCCAAGAGGTCCGCCCGCTCCACGATGAGGGTGTTTGCGTTCGGGATATCCAGACCGCTCTCGATGATGGTGGTGCTCACCAGGACGTCGGCGTCACCGCGCAGGAATTGGAGCATGACCTTCTCCAGCTCCTGCTCCGCCATCTGGCCGTGGGCTATCGCGAATCTCGCCTTCGGCATGAGCTCGCGCAGCCGGAGCGCGGCCTTGTCGATGGTCTCCACCCGGTTGTGGAGGTAAAACGCCTGCCCGCCTCGGTCTATCTCCCGAGAGATGGCGCGCTGCACCATCCCCTCGTCGTACAGGCCCACGTAGGTCTGGATAGGGTGCCTGTCGCGCGGGGGTGTCTCGATAACCGTGATGTCCCGCACCCCGGAGAGCGACATCTGGAGGGTGCGCGGGATGGGTGTGGCGGTGAGGGTAAGCACGTCCACGCGCACCTTCAGCCGCCGCAGAGCCTCCTTCTGGGCCACACCGAAGCGCTGCTCCTCATCGACGATCACGAGCCCCAAGTCTTTCGGCTGGAGGTCCTGCGAGAGCAGCCGGTGGGTGCCGATGAGCACGTCCACTTTCCCTTGGGCAAAATCTTGCAGGATGCGTTTTTGCTCGGCCGCGGACCGGAATCGGGAGAGCATCTCCACTTTTACCGGAAAATCGGCGAAGCGCTCCCGGAAGGTGCCGTAGTGCTGTTGGGCGAGGATGGTGGTGGGCACGAGCATCATCACCTGTTTGCCGTCCAGTGTGGCTTTGAACGCCGCTCTCAGCGCCACCTCGGTCTTGCCATAGCCGACGTCCCCGCAGACCAGCCGGTCCATCGGGTGCGCGGACTCCATGTCGTCCTTCACGGCGTCGATCGCCCGCTCCTGATCCTTGGTCTCTTCGTAGGGGAACGCGCGTTCGAAACGGACCTGCCATTCGCCGTCTTCCGCGAAGCTGTAGCCCGGAGTGGCTTGGCGCATCGCATACAGATGGAGCAGCTCGCCGGCCACCTCCCGTGCTGCGCGCCGTGCCCGGCTCTTGACGTTCTCCCAGCTCTTGCCGCCCAGCTTGGAGAGAGAGGGCGCTCCCCCGGCGGCCCCGACATACCGCATCACTTTCGCGATCTGGTCGT
>JADGPI010000021.1 GCA_017882525.1 Thermoleophilia bacterium | reverse complement strand
TCTTGTGGCCGCAAGGCCCGTCGGTGAGGAACTCGGCATATACGCGCTGCACCGCCGGATTCTCGTACGACTTGCGCACAGTCAGCGTCTTCTCTTCGGTGTAGATGGCGTTGGCCCGCGCCGCCCGAATCTCCGAGCTGGTCGGGATGGGCTGGCCACCGCCGCCCAGGCATCCGCCCGGGCACGCCATGAACTCGATGAAATGACATTCGCTGAACTTGCCGCCCGCCTTGATGTCTTCCATGACCTTCCTGGCGTTGGCGGTGCCGTGAGCCACCGCGACTTTCAGCGTGGCGCCCTTGAGCCAATCCCAGTTGGGCACCAGGTGCGCGAGGATGTCGGGCACGGGGCCGACTTCGTTGATAGCGATCTCGGCGTAGCGCACGCCTTCGAAGCCGCGCACCGGCAGGATGTCGCCGTGCTCGTAGATGCTCTCCACCTTCTGGCCGGTCACCAACTCGATGACCGTGCGCAGAGCCGACTCCATCACGCCCCCGGTGGCGCCGAAGATGAGACCCGAGCCTGTGGCAGTGCCGAACGGATCGTCGAAGTCGGATTTTGGCAGGGTCGGCACGTGGAGACCCGCTTGCCGGAACATCTTGCCGAGCTCACGGGTAGTGAGGCCGAAGTCCACATCTTTGTAGCCGCTGGAGTACATCTCCGGGCGGTTGCATTCGAACTTCTTGGCCGAGCAAGGCATCAGAGCCACACTCACGATGTCCTTGGGATCGTATCCCAACTTCTCCGCGTAATACGTCTTGATGAGCGCCCCGAACATCTGCTGCGGGCTCTTGGCGCTGGAGGCGTTCGGGATGTATTCGGGATAAAAATGCTCGAGGTATTTGACCCAACCCGGCGAGCAACTCGTGAACTGGGGCAGTGCCACTTGCTGATCGCCTTGGACGAGAGCCTTGTAGAGTCGGAGAAGAAGTTCGGTTCCTTCCTCGATGATGGTGAGGTCGGCCGTGAAGTTGGTGTCGAACACGTTCGCGAACCCCATCCGCCGGAGGCCTGTGTTCATCTCGTAGGTGATGGGACTACCAGGTTCGAGCCCGAACATCTCGCCCATCGCGGCCCGGGGCGACGGCGCCGTCTGGATGACTACGCGCTTGGTGGGGTCGTCCAGAGCCTTCCACACCGCTTCGCTCGCATTCTTGGCGTAGAGCGCGGCGGTCGGGCAGCGGTTGATGCATTGCCCGCAGTTGATGCACACCACGTTGAGGAGCGGTTTATCGAGGAAGGTCTGGATCTGCACGTTCTCTGACCGATTGACGGCCTCGAGCACGCCCACTTCCTGCAGGTCGATGCAGGTCCGCACACACCGGCGGCAGCGGATGCACTTGTTCATGTCGCGGACCACCGAGTAGCTCGAATCGTCCACCGGCACCGGCACTTCCGGATGGCCGAAGCGGAACTTGTCCACCCCATATTCTTCCGCCAGCGACTGCAACTCGCAGTTGCCGTTGCGCTTGCACGAGTAGCAGTCGCCGCAATGCTCCGACAGCAGTAGGTCCAGCACGTGCCGGCGGGCGATGCGCACCGCGCGCGAGTAGGTGTTGATCTTGATGGGAGCGGTGATGGGATAGGCGCACGCAGCCTGCAAGGTCCGCTGGCCCTCGATCTCCACCACGCAGATGCGGCAGATGCCGGCGACTTCGAGGTCGGGGTGATAGCAAAGGGTAGGGATGCGGACGCCCAATGCCTTGGCCGCCTGGAGGATCGTACTCCCAAAGGGAACCTTGCTCTCGATGCCGTCGATGGTGACGGTTATAGTCCCGCCGATCGCCTCTGGCGCGCTCGGCTCGGCCAGAGGCTCGAAGAGCTGGCTGAGTGGGGCTCGGCGCTTCTCGGCGAACGTCTTGTCGCCCTTGGGGGCGAAGGTCGTGTCTTCCGTCTCACTCATGTATGCGCTTCCTTACTTAAAAGGTGAGTTCTCGCCCGCGGGTTCAAGCGGTCTGCTCGCGGCCCAGGATCTCGTCGCCGAAGTTCTCGAGGATCGAGAGCATCGCCACCGAGCTCGTCTGGCCGAGGCCGCATTTGGACGCCACCTGCATGGTGTTGCCGAGCGCCTTGAGGTCGTTCAGATATTCGATCGTGCAGGTACCGGCCATGAGCATCTCCACCCCGTCCAGCAACTTGCGGTTGCCCAACCGACAGGGTGTGCACTGGCCGCACGATTCGTCCACGAAGAAATCGAGGAGGTTGCGGGCTACCGCCAGCATGTCACGCTCCGGACCGATCACGATCATCGAGCCGCCGGTGGGGACATCCTCGAAGGCGATCGTACGACCGAACCCCGCGCGGGGCACGCAGCGCCCCGAAGCTCCCCCAACCTGGACGGCCTTGGCGTTATCGCCGCCCACCGCCTTCAGCAACTCTTCGATGGTCACCCCGAATGGGAACTGATAGACGCCGGGTTTGTCGCAGTCGCCGGAGATGCTGAACAACTTGTGACCCACGGAGTTCTCCGTGCCCGCCTGTTTGAACCACTCGACCCCGTTGGCGAAGATGCAGGCAGCCCACGCCAGAGTCTCTACGTTGTTGACGATAGACGGGCGGTTCAGGAAGCCGGAGACCACCGGGAACGGAGGCCGGTTCCGCGGCTCGCCGCGAAAGCCTTCCAGCGACTCGATGAGCGCCGTCTCCTCGCCGCACACGTAGGCGCCGCCGCCCAGTCCCACCACGATGTCGAAGTCGAAGCCTTCGATACCACCGATGTTCTTCCCAAGGAGGCCCGAAGCCTGGCGTTTCTTGATGACTTCTTCCAGATGATGCTGGAGGTACTTGTACTCAGCGCGGAGGTACACCAGGCCGAGCGGGGCGCCGATGGCCCGGGCGCCGATGGTCATGCCGTCGAAAACGAGGTCGGCGTAGTCGGTGAGAATGAGCCGATCCTTGAACGTGCCGGGCTCGCCCTCGTCGGCGTTGCAGATGATGTATTTAGGCTCCCGCTTCTCGGCAGCCGCGAAGTTCCACTTCATGCCTGTGGGGAATCCGGCGCCACCGCGTCCTTTCAGCTTGGAGTCGCGGACGGTGTCGATGATGTCGGCGCGCGAGAGGGCGAGGGCGGTCGTCAGGCCCTTGCCGGCGGGGGACCCGGCAAAGCAGAGATCGTTGGCCCTGGTCTGTATGGCTTTCATAGCGCTCATCTCACGCGCTCCGGTGCCCTCTGAGTGCCGGATTGCTCGGCCTTGACCCGATACTCATTGACGATGGCGTGGATCTTGTCGGGCGTGAGCTCCGTGTAGACCTGGTCGTTCACCAGCATAGCCGGGCCTTGGTCGCACATGCCCATGCAGTTGGCCCACTCCAGGCTGAAGCTCCCGTCGGGAGTGGTGTCGCTGAAGCCTATGCCCAGGTCCGCCTGGAGCTGCCGTGCCACTTGCTCTTTGCCCGCGAACTCGCAGGAAAGGGTGCGGCACAGCCGGAAGATATAGCGGCCTTCGACCTCCGGATGCAGAAACGCGTAGAAGGAAGCCACCGCATAGACTTCCACTGGGTGGATCTCCAGGATGTCGGCGATCAGCTGCATCGCATAGCTGTCTACGCAGCGATACTTCTCTTTGACTTCCTGGAGGATGGGAATGAGCGAACTGCGGTTGAATCCCGTGAGTACCGCGATCGCGGTGACGTCCTCGCGCAGCCTGTCGCGATCGGTTGTTAACATGACGCCCCCGCCTTGCCCTCGAGCAGCTTCCTGACCTTCTGCACCAACGCCACCGGATCCGCGGGCTTCTCCTGAAAATCGTCGACGGGCACGATCTCCGGATCGGCGCCGATGTGGATCCCCAGAGCCTGGTTGACGCTCGTGAGCATCAGGATGGGCAGGGTATGCCCTTTCCGGCGGAGGTCGCGCGCCATACGCAGGC
>JADGPI010000157.1 GCA_017882525.1 Thermoleophilia bacterium | reverse complement strand
ACGTTCATCACGCTGGCAGGCGCTGCCGCCGAGGGTGTGGTGCTTCCCGCCGGGAAACTTCTCGTGCCCAGCTCGATCACCGACCCGAAGCAGAAGGAAGTCACGGACAACTTCATCAAGGAGTACAGCTACAACTACGGCCAACCGCCGAACACGTTCGCCGGGCATGCGTTCGATGCTATCAACCTGTTGACAGCCGCCATCCAGAAGGCCGGCAGCACCGATCCCGCGGCGATACAGGCGGCTTTGAACTCGACGCAAGGGTTTGCCGGCCCCGACGGCATCTACAACTACTCCAAGACGAACCACGACGGGCTCGTTGAAGCCGACATGATCATGGTCAAGATCCAGGGAGGCACCTGGGTCCTGGCTCCTTAAGGCCGGGAGAAGCGGATGTTGGTCTTGAGCGGCGTGAGGGCGAGTTACGGTAGGATCGAGGTCCTGCATGGGCTCGACCTGACGGTCGGCGATGGCGAGATCGTCACTGTCATTGGAGCCAACGGCTCCGGCAAGAGCACGCTGCTCAAGGCCATCTCCGGCATGGTGAAGGTGTCCAAAGGGTCTATCGAATTCGCTGGGACGCGGGTCGACTCGATGAGCGTGGAAGGCATCGTCGGCAGAGGATTGGTGCAGATCCCGGAAGGGCGTCAGCTGTTCGGGCCTCTGTCGGTTGAGGAGAACCTTCAGTTGGGCGGCTATATCCGGCGAAGGCGCAAGTCGGGCGCGGACCAGATGAAACGCGTGTTCGAACTGTTCCCCCGCCTGGAGGAACGGCGCAAGCAACAGGCAGGCACCCTTTCCGGGGGAGAGCAGCAGATGTTGGCGATCGCCCGGGCTCTCATGGCAGAGCCCCAGCTTTTGCTCCTCGACGAGCCTTCCATGGGCCTGGCTCCGATCCTGGTGAAAGAGATCTTCTCGCGGCTCAAGGTGTTGAATGAGCAAGGCCTGACCATGCTTCTCGTGGAGCAGGACGCCCGCATGGCGCTGAGCTTGGCTCATCGCGGGCTGGTGATGGAACGAGGAAGGATTGTGCTGGAGGACGAGGCGGCGGCTCTCCTGGTCAACCCGGAGGTGCAGGCTATCTACTTCGGGCGCAGCACCGGCGGTCGAGGAACGCGGACGGAGAGGCGATGAACCAGATCTGGAACCCCGAGTACGAGACCATGGCCAGAGAGGAGCGGAGGGACTTGCAGTTCAAGCGGCTGCAGATGACCCTCCGGTGGGCGTACGACAACGTTCCCTTTCATCACGAGCGGTGGACTGCTCTAAAGCTCAAGCCCGGCGATATCCGGTCGCTCGACGACCTGGCGAAGGTCCCGTTCACTGCCAAGGCGGATTTCACCGCCGCATACCCATATGGGCTCTTCGCCGTGCCGCTCGAAAAGGTCGTGCGGATCCACTCCTCGTCCGGCACCAAGTCGACGCCCGTGGTCGTGGGATACACGCGCGGCGACCTCAACACCTGGGCCGAGCTGTGTGCGCGGGTCGCGGTAGGAGGAGGTGCGCGCTCCCACGACGTGGCTCAGATAGCCTTCGGCTACGGTCTGACCACCGGAGCTTTTGGGATGCACGCCGGCCTCGAGCGCATCGGGGCGACCGTCATCCCAGCCGGCACCGGCAATACCAGGCGCCAGCTCCAAATCATGCGGAACTTCAGCACCACGGTGCTGGTCTGCACGCCTTCCTACGCCATGTATATCGCCGAGTCGGCGGCGGACATGGGCTTCGACCCTCGCGAGCTCGGGTTGCGGGTAGGACTTTTCGGCTCGGAGCCCTGGACGAACCAACTTCGAGACGAGCTGGAGCGGCGCACCGGCATGTCCGCCACGGATAACTACGGACTATCGGAGCTCATGGGGCCGGGAGTCTCTTACGAGTGTCAGATGAAGGACGGACTCCATATCAACGAGGACCACTTTCTCGTGGAGGTGGTCGATCCGCAGACAGGTGAGCTGGTGCCGGAAGGCAAAGAGGGGGAGCTTGTATTCACCTCGCTTACGAAGGAGGCTGTCCCGGCCATCCGCTACCGGACCGGCGACCTTTCGAGCGTGAGCTACCGCCCGTGTGTGTGTGGCCGGACCTTTGCCCGGCACACGAAGGTCTACGCGCGGACCGATGACATGCTGATCATCCGGGGGATCAATGTCTACCCCTCCCAAGTGGAGGCGGTCCTCATGGACATCGAGCGGGTGGAGCCTCACTTCCAGATCATAGTGTCCCGCGAAGACGTCCTCGATCAGATGGAAGTCCAGATCGAGGTGGAACCGTCGTTCTTCCCGGATGCGATGGCCAAGTTACTAGAGTTTCAACATCACGTCGAGGAACAGCTGCGCCAGGAGCTGGGCGTGAGGGTCCGGGTCCGGCTGGTCGAACCGAAGACCCTCCCGCGGCACACGGGCAAAGCGCAGAGGGTGATAGACAAACGAGTCACGGGGTAACGAACATGGCTTTGGAATCAGGCTTACATGCGAGGGTTGAGGTGGTAGTCGACCAGGGGATGACGGCGGCGAGCCAGGGCTCGGGCGAAATGAACGGGCTCGCCACGCCGGTGATGATCCGCTTGATGGAAGAGGCGGCGGTCAAGGCGGTGGCGGCGGAGATCACCCCCGAACTGACCACCGTTGGCACCAGACTCGAGATAACGCACGTCGCCCCGACCCCGGTGGGGATGAAGGTCGAAGCCCGGGCGACGCTTCTCGAAGTGGAAGGCCGGGTACTGGTCTTCGCGGTCTCCGCGGAAGACGAGGCCGGCGTCATCGGCAAGGGTACGCATCAGCGGGCCATCGTCAGGCGTGAGGGGTTCGCGGAGAGGACCGAGGGAAGGTGGGCCGAGGCCGCCGCAAGGCCTGCGGGGGGGTCGGACAAGTAGCGCCGGGGTTTGGTCTAGGCCTAATCTGATACACTGCCGGGACGGTAACGACGGACCGGGTGCAGCCCGGTTTCTTGGCTGGAAAAAGCGCGGGAGGCGACTGTGGAAAACCATGAATTCCTGTTCACGTCTGAGTCTGTCAGCGAGGGCCATCCGGACAAGATCGCCGACCAGATATCGGACGCGGTCCTGGATGCGGTTCTAACGGACGATCCGCACGGCCGGGTCGCTTGCGAGACGTTGGTCACCACAGGCCTCGTCGTCGTGTCCGGTGAGATAACGACGCATACCTATGTCGACGTGCCATCCATAGTCCGCGAGACTATCCAGCACATCGGGTACACGCGGGCCAAGTATGGCTTCGATGCAGAGACATGCGGCGTCATCACCACCATCCACGATCAGTCTCCCGATATCGCCCAGGGCGTGAACGCGGCCTACGAGACCCGGGTGGATCACATGGATCAAGACGCTCTCGACCAGCAGGGGGCCGGCGACCAGGGGATGATGTTCGGCTATGCCTGCCGGGACACCGAAGAGTTGATGCCCATGCCGATCCTCCTCGCGCACCGCTTGGTCCACCGGACCAGTGAGGTGCGCAAAGCCGGACTTCTCCCGTATCTGCGCCCGGATGGCAAGAGCCAGGTAACCGTGAAATACGTCGATGGCAAGCCGGTGTTCATCACCGCGGTCGTCATCTCGACCCAGCACCGGGACGGCATCGATATCGACACCCTGATGAGGCCGGACCTCATCGAGCATGTGATCCATCCAGTGCTTCCTGAAGGCCTGTATGACCCTGAGTTCAAGAAGACCAAGCTGTACGTCAACCCCACCGGCAAGTTCGTGGTCGGCGGCCCGATGGGCGACACGGGCCTCACCGGTCGCAAGATCATCGTGGACACCTACGGCGGCTTCGGTCGTCACGGCGGAGGCTCATTCTCGGGTAAGGACCCCTCCAAGGTCGACCGTTCGGCAGCGTACGCTGCAAGGTACGTGGCCAAGAACGTCGTCGCCGCCGGACTGGCCGATCGTTGCGAGGTCGAGCTTGCGTATGCTATCGGCGTCGCGCACCCGGTGAGCGTTATGGTGGAGTGCTTCGGTACTGAGAAGGTCAGCCAAGTCATGATCGGCGAGCTTGTGCAGAGTCATTTCGATCTGCGGCCCGCGGCCATCATTAGAGACCTGAACCTGCTCCGACCGATCTACAAGAAGCTGGCAGCCTACGGGCACTTCGGGCGCGAAGACGCGGACTTCACGTGGGAGCGCACCGACAAGGCCCAGGCTCTGCGGAGCGACGCGGGCCTGAGCTAACTCCGCGTCGATCCCAGGCGCTTCTGACTTTTTCGGTGGGCCCGGTTCGGGAAGGCGGTGTGAGGCGAAGATGGAGGACAGCGAGCGGGTAGTACAGCTCGTTCCCCTTCTCCGGCTCAGGCACCTGGGCAACCGGCGGTTCGACTACACGGTTCCGGCCGAGCTGGCGGGCGAGGTGAGCCTTGGCTCTGTCGTAAGCGTGCCCTTTGGTACTCGGTCGGTGCGGGCGGTGGTGGTTGCTCTTGGCCCTTCGGCCGGCGCCGATCCCGACAAGATCCGCAACATAGAGCAGGTCGCAAACGAGCGGGTGTCCCCGGAGCTTCTAGTCTTGGCGGCTTCGTTGGCCGAGCGCTACCTGTCACCTTTCGAGGCGTGTCTGCGCCTCGTGGCCCCCCCAAGCATCACTTTTGGAGCGGCGTCTGCTCAACGTCGGCCGTTGCGGTGGGTGAGAAGAGCTTCAGGCTCTGGGCCGGAGATCCGCCTGACTGCGAAGCAGCTGCGCGTGTGTGAGGTGTTGCCGCCGGAAGGTGCGAGCCCGATCTGGCTTTGCGAGCATGCCGGCGTGGGGCGAGCCGTTCTTCGGACGCTGCTGGACAAGGGTGTGCTGGCCGCTGTTGACCCTCTTGAGAACGACGGTGGTGGCGCCGGCTCTGCGGCCTCGGTCGCGATGGAGAAGCGACCGGTTCCCGAGATGGCGTCAACGGCCGCTATCTCGACGGGAGGGTGGCGACTGTCGCCGGAGCAGGACGCCGCTGTGCGTACCCTCACAGCGGCGTATCGTAGCGAGCGCGAGGAGCACCGGCTGCTGTGGGGGGTGACCGGCAGCGGCAAGACCGAAGTGTACCTGCGGTTGCTTGCCGAAGTCCTCGCTGAGGGAGGGGGAGCGATCCTTCTGGTTCCGGAGATCGCTCTTACGCCGCAAATGATCGCACGGGTCAAGGACCGCTTCGGCCCGCGGGTCGGGGTCCTCCATAGCGGACTCTCCCATGGGGAAAGGGCGAGCGAGTACCGGCGCATCGTGGCGGGCACGGCTCGCGTGGTGGTTGGAGCTCGCTCTGCCGTGTTCGCGCCGGTGCCGGGGCTGAGGCTGGTCATCCTCGACGAGGCGCATGACTCCTCGTACAAGCAGGAAGAAGAACCTCGTTACCGGGTTCGGACCGTGGCTTGGATGCGGATCTCAGGAACGAAGGGGCTTCTTCTCGAGGGGAGCGCCACACCCTCTGTGGAGAGCTTGCGCTCGGACGCCGACCAGGTGCGTCTATCGACCCGCGTTGCGGGGGAGTTGCCGCAGCCAGAGACGGTGGACATGCGGCGCCAGGGGGGCGAACAGTTGTTGGCAGCCGTGTCGAGGGAGGCGCTGGCGACCGTCCTTCGCCGGGGTGAGCAGGCCATCGTGCTGCTCAACCGGCGTGGCTACGCGGGTTACGTGCACTGTGAGGCCTGTGGTCACGTGATGACTTGCACTGACTGTGAGCTGTCGCTCACGTACCACAGCAAAGAGAGACTCTTGCTGTGTCACCACTGTGGCCGGTCTTACCCCCAACCTGCACGGTGCCCCGCATGCGAGCAGGGGCCGCTCACAAGAGCGGTGCCGGGGACCGAGCGCCTCGACCAAGAGCTGCGGAACTTGGTGCCGGACGAGCGGGTGTTCCGCCTGGATTCGGACGTGCTCACGAGTGGCTCACGCGTCCGGGCCCTCTTGGATGCGTTCGCGCTCTCCAGTCCCGGGGTGCTCGTTGGTACTCAGATGGTGGCCAAAGGCCATGACTTCCCTAATGTCACGTTGGTTCTGGTCGCCGACGCCGACACCGGTCTCTACGTGCCGGATTTTCGGGCGGCGGAGCGTACGTTCCAGCTTTTGACCCAAGTGGCCGGGAGGGCGGGCCGCGGACTGCAGCCGGGCCGGGTGCTCGTGCAAACCTGGAATCCCGATGTGCCCTGTATTAGAATGGCGCTGGATCGCGACGAGCTAGGTTTCTACCAGGAAGAGCTCAGGATCCGGGAACGTCTCGGCTATCCGCCTTTCGCGGAACTGACCCGGCTGTTGGTGGCGTCACCGGATGGCGGGCGCGCGATGGCTGCGGCTCAGCACCTTTCCCGGCAACTCGCTCCTCATTTCCCGCGACAGGAGCTCTGCGGGCCCGTCCGATTGCCGTCCCTCCGGGGGCAAGTCCGGTGGCATATCATCGTGGCCGCCCGCGATGGGGACCGAGCTCGCGGGGTTCTGCGGCAAGCTCTGGAGCAGCTTGCAGAGCCATATCGGCGTCGAGGGGTAAGGTTGCTGGTGGATGTCGATCCAGAGGCATTTGGCTAGATAGATCGGGGAAGCGACACGCTATGGCGAACAACGAAAGAACGAAGCCCAAATCCTCGGGTACGGCGCCGTTGGAGCGTTTGCGGACCTTTGGAGATCCGGTCCTGAAACAACCCACACTCACCGTGACTGAGTTCGACAGCCGCTTGGAGAGGTTGGCGCAACTGATGTTCGAGGTGATGGAGAGAGAAGACGGGGTTGGGCTCGCTGCGCCGCAGGTGGGGGTCCGATCGCGGATAATGGTCTGGCGCCATCCCGAGCGCGAGAACGAGCGGTATGTCTTCGTGA
The DNA here is from genome assembly GCA_017882525.1 of Thermoleophilia bacterium. Lineage (GTDB taxonomy): Bacteria > Actinomycetota > Thermoleophilia > RBG-16-64-13 > RBG-16-64-13 > Chersky-299. The sequence continues at coordinate 9,216 of JADGPI010000157.1, read as the reverse complement.
ACCCTCGCATCCTGGACAGTTCGGCGGCCGTGTCGGTTGATTCGGAAGGGTGTCTGTCGGTTCCGGGGTGCACGGTGCCTGTCGAGCGTGCTGAAGAGATCCTGGTGGAAGCCAAAGACGTATTCGGCGAAGGCATCAAAATGGAGCTGGTAGGGCTGTCGGCGCGGATCGTGCAGCACGAGATGGACCACCTCGAAGGGCGCCTCATCCTTGACCGGACCACTCCGGAGGAGCGGCGCCGGGTCCTCAAGGCCTTCCGGGAGAGCGTCCTAGACATCCAGCCGTGAAGTTCGCCTTTGTCGGCACGCCGGCCTTCGGCGCCCAGGTTCTGGCCGACTTGGCGGATCTGGGCCGGCTGCCCTCTCTTGTCGTCTCGCAGCCGGACCGCCCGCAGGGGCGCGGCCGGCACCCGGCTGCGCCGCCGGTCGTAGCGGAAGGCAAGCGGCTGGGCGTACCGACAGTCCAGGTGGAAACGATCAACGAACCTTCCGTGCGCGATCGTATCCGCTCCACAGGCGCGACGACTCTTGTCGTTGCGGCATTCGGCCAGATTCTCAAAGCCGATCTCCTGGGGGCCTTCGACTGCCTGAACGTTCACGCCTCGTTGCTCCCGCGATTCAGGGGGGCCGCGCCCATCGCACGTGCCATCGAGGCCGGCGACAAGGAAGTGGGAGTGAGCATCATGAAGATGGTCGAGGGGCTGGATGAGGGCCCGTGGGCCGTCCGGACGGCGCTTTCCGTGGGTCTTCACGATGACGCCGGCTCAATGACCCGGGCCCTCGCGCTCCTGGGAGCTTTGGCTCTTGACCAGGTCATGACCGGACTGGCTGAGGGGACGGTCTCGTGGAACGACCAACGAGGCGAAGCGACCTACGCACCGAAGATGACTGCGGATGAATGTGTGCTGCGGGCTCTTCCCGGGGCTCTGTCGGTGCACAACAAGGTGCGGGCGGTCTCTCCAGGGCTTGGAGTCAGGGCGGCGAGCGCCGATACTCAGTTCAAGCTGTGGCGCACATGGCCGTATGGGGAGCCTGGATTGGAAGACGTGCCGCCCGCGGGTGCCGCGGTGAGTGGTGTTTCCGGCAAACTAGCCAAGACCCGCGAGCAACTCTTTGTGGGATGCGGTGAGGGCGCTGTTCAGCTCCTGGTGGTTCAGCCGGCCGGAGGGGCCAAGATGTCGGCGGGAGAGTTCCTGCGTGGCTATGGCTCTCGGCTGGGGGAGTCGCTGGATCTGGGGATTTCGTGACGACTGTTCGGTTGGGTAGAGCGAACGAGGAGGGATAGGTATGGCCATGCCGGCCGAGATGTATCGCGGGACTCACCTCCTGCCCTCCATCCTTTCCGCAGACTTCGCACGCCTGGGCGAGGAGATCGGGCTGGTGATGGACGCAGGAGTCAAGATCATCCATGTCGATATTATGGACGGCCGTTTCGTGCCAAACATCACCATCGGTCCGGTGGTCGTGGAGAAGATCGCACCCCTTGTCCATGCCCGGGGCGGGTTCCTGTCCGTCCACCTGATGGTCGAACAGCCGGAACGGTTCTTGGAGGATTTCGTCCGCGCCGGCGCAGATGCGCTCAGCATCCACGTGGAGGCTTGCATCCATCTTCATCGCACGCTTAGCGCTATCAAAGAGCTGGGAGCGGGCGCGGGGGTGGCGATAAACCCGGGCACCGATCTTTGTTGGCTTGGAGAAGCGCTGCACATGGTCGATTTCGTGTTGGTGATGACCGTCAACCCTGGTTTTGGCGGACAGAAGTTCATTCCTGAAACTCTCGACAAGGTGAGACGCCTTCGTCAGTCGCTGCCGTCGGGCGTCGGTATCGAGGTCGATGGCGGGATCAACCGTGACAACATCAGACAAGTGGCGTCGGCGGGTGGGAATTGGCTGGTCGCGGGCTCCGCGGTCTTCCATGCGGCGGACGTCGCGGGCGAGGCCCGGTACCTGCAGACGCAGCTCGCCGACTGAGCACGGGGACGGTCGGTCGGGCACCGGGCTCTTCTTTGGACGCTCGCCGTGGGTTACCGCGGGGGCTTTTCGCCCTTCGAAGTTGCCGGTGGAGGGAGCCTGTGCTAGATTCTTATCAGATATTGGCGTAAACGTACGTCAGTCTTGGTCTTCGGGGTCGGGTGAGATTCCCTACCGGCGGTTATAGCCCGCGAGCCCAAAAGGGCCGACCAGGTGTGAATCCTGGGCCGACAGTATAGTCTGGAAGGGAGAAGACCGGAGCGTGGTCACGCTCTGCCGACCCCTGGGCCAGCTGGCTTGTGGGGTTTTTCTTTTGGCGATATCAGAAAGAGACAAGAGTCACCTAGAGCGGGCGATGGTGCTGGCCGAGCGCGGGCGGGGCTGCACCAGCCCCAACCCGCTGGTGGGCGCGCTCGTGGTCCGGGGGGATGAAGTCCTTGGCGAGGGTTACCACGCCGGGCCGGGGCAGGACCACGCCGAGCTTGCGGCGATCAAAAACGCCGTGGGCGCCGACTTCGCCGGGCGGCTGTCCGGGGCCACGGTTTACGTCACGCTCGAGCCTTGTTGTCATTACGGCCGGACTCCTCCCTGTACCGCCGCTCTGATCTCCTCAGGTGTCGAACGTGTGGTGGCGGGCGCCGTCGATCCGTCGCCCGCCGTAAACGGCCGGGGGTTGGACGGACTCAGGGAAGCAGGCGTCCAAGTGGACCTGGCGGAGGGAGAGCTGCTCTACCGGTTCAAACGCCAGAACGATGCGTTCCGGAAAGCAGTCACTACTGGACTGCCGTTCGTCACGTATAAGTACGCGATGACCCTGGACGGTCGCGTGGCGACCGACTCCGGCGACTCCAGATGGATATCGAGCGGAGAGAGCAGGCTGCTGGTCCATAGGTATCGCGCGGAGTCGGACGCAATTGTGATCGGTGCTGGAACCCTCCGCAGAGATGATCCGCGCTTAACTGCCAGAGAAGTGGCGTGTGACCGCCAGCCCTTGCGGGTGGTCGTAGATTCACGCCTTTCCATGACGCGAGAAGCTGCTTTGGTGGGAACCAGCAAGGAAGGCCGGGTGCTCGTCGTCTGCGTGGGGGGGACCGGGGAGTCTCGACAGTCTGAGGTCCGCTCCTGGGGAGTGGAGGTAGCGACTGTCCCGGCGGGTTCCAACGGTCACCCGGATCCAGTCGAGGTGGCGCGGTACCTTGCCGATCTGGAGGTCCAAAGCGTGCTTCTTGAGGGCGGTCCGACCCTTGCCGCCGCGTGGTGGCGGGCTGGCCTGATCGATCGGGTCTTGGCATTCGTGTCTCCGCAGCTGGTGGGTGGCAAGACGTGCCGGTCTCCACTCATGGGGGACGGCAGTGCGTTCATGGCGGACGCGACCCAGCTGAAGGAGTCGATAGCCCAGGCGAGCGGTCGCGATGTCTTCATCAGCGGATACTTGAGCGAGCCCTACTGATGTTCACGGGGTTGATCGAAGAAGTGGGGACGGTTCTGAGGCTCGAGAGACGAGGCGAGGGAGCGAGGTTGGCCGTCCGAGCGAGGAAGGTCCTCGAAGGCACGCAAGTGGGCGACTCGATCGCAGTGAGCGGCGCCTGTCTCACGGTGGTGGAGTTGGGTGGAGATCGATTCGTGGTGGACATCATGCCGGAGACTCTCGCCCGCACGACGCTGCAAGGGGCGCGGGGAGGAGACGTGGTCAACCTGGAACGTTCTCTGGCCTTCGGCGACCGGCTTGGAGGACATCTTGTGCTCGGTCATGTGGACGCGGTCGCCGAGGTCAAGAACGTCGAGCGTCGAGGGGAGACGTGGGAGTTGTCGATCGACCTGCCGGAGGAACTGCTGGGGTGCGTGGCCCCAAAGGGCTCGATAGCGGTGGACGGCATCTCGCTTACGGTGACCCATGTGGAGAATGACCTCTTCGGTGTCGGGATCATACCCCATACGATGAGGGAGACCACGCTAAGAGCGGTGAAACCGGGACTGGCCGTCAACCTGGAAGCGGATGTCCTCGCACGGTATGTCCTGCAGACGGTACGTACTTTGGGAGTGGGCGCGGGACCCGGTGTCAGACTCGACACGATTCTCGGCGGGGAACCAAGGGTGGACCAGGGCAAGAGCAGTGGCGGCCTTACGGAAGAGTTGCTCCGGGGGCGTGGTTTTCTGTAGAGCTGAATGGTGACGAGGATGCGGTGCTCGCAGCGGATCACGGAGCACCAGGGAGGATAGTAGTGAAGAACGCGGCAGCTGGTTTCGCGACCATCGGAGAAGCTCTGGAGGATATCAAGGGCGGGCGGATGGTCGTGGTGGTGGACGATGAAGATCGAGAGAACGAGGGCGACCTTACCATGGCCGCGCAGTTCGTCACTCCCGAGGCGGTGAATTTCATGGCCCTGCACGGGCGGGGGCTGATCTGCCTGTCCGTCACGCAAGAGCGGGCAGAGCAGTTGCGTCTACAGCCGATGACGCGCAACAACAATTCTCGCTTTGGGACGGCCTTTACCGTTTCCGTCGAAGCACGGGAGGGTGTGACCACCGGGATTTCGGCCGCCGACCGGGCTCGGACCATCCAGGTGGCGATCGATCCCCGGAGCCGCCCTGAGGACCTCGTGCAGCCGGGGCACGTGTTCCCTCTCATAGCGAGGCCCGGCGGCGTCTTGGCCCGCGCTGGGCAGACCGAAGCAGCGGTAGACCTCGCGCGCTTGGCAGGCTTGAGCCCGGCCGGCGTGATCTGTGAAGTCATGAACGACGACGGGACCATGGCCCGGGTACCCGACCTTGCCGTCTATTGCGCCCGCCATGGTCTCAAGATGATCACGGTGGCCGAACTGATCCGGTATCGAGGGCGGACCGAAAAACTCGTGCGACAGGTGGCCATGGTCCAGATGCCCACCCAGTGGGGCGAGTTCACCGCGTACGGATACGAGAGCCTCCTGGATGGAGAGCAACATTTGGCGCTGGTCAAGGGCGACGTAGCTGGCAAGGAAGACGTCCTGGTGAGGGTCCATTCGGAATGTCTCACGGGCGATGTCTTCCATTCGCTGCGCTGCGACTGCGGCGAGCAACTCACGGTCGCTCTGGGCAAGATTGAGAAGGAAGGCAAGGGCGTGCTTCTGTATATGGCGCAGGAGGGCCGGGGGATCGGGCTTCTGAACAAATTGCGCGCCTACGAGCTTCAGGAGCAAGGGCTGGACACTGTCGAAGCCAACGTCGAGCTGGGCTTCGCTCCCGATCTACGCGACTACGGTATCGGTGCGCAGATCCTCGCCGACCTGGGGCTCACCTCGATCCGCATCATGACGAACAATCCGCGCAAGCTGGTGGGACTGGAGGGCTACGGCCTCACCATCACCGAGCGGGTGCCGCTCGAAGTGCCGCCAAACGAAGAGAACGTGCGGTATCTCCAGGTGAAGAAAGACAAGATGGGGCACATCCTCCATCATCAAGGCCTTCGTTTCGCCGACCAAGACGGAGAGGACGATCAGGATGAATGACAAGGCACGAGTGTACGAAGGGATGCTGAACGGCGAGGGACTGCGTTTCGGCGTCGTCGTGAGCCGGTTCAACGAGTTCATTAGCGGCAAGTTGCTGTCCGGCGCGCTGGATTGCCTTACGCGGCATGGGGTGGACCCTAAGCAGATAGAAGTGGCCTGGGTGCCGGGCGCGCTCGAGATCCCTCTGATAGCCAAACACATGGCTGGGGGCAAGAAGTACGATGCCGTGCTCTGCTTGGGCGCCGTGATCCGGGGTTCGACGCCCCATTTCGACTACGTTGCCTCAGAAGTCGCCAAGGGCGTGGCTAGCGTCCAGTTGGACTCAGGAACGCCCGTGATCTTCGGGGTGTTGACGACAGACACCATCGAGCAAGCAGTGGAGCGGGCGGGAACCAAGGCGGGTAACAAGGGCTGGGATGCAGCGGTGTCAGGCCTCGAGATGGCGAACCTACTCAGGGATATGGCTGAATAGGAACCGAGTGAGAGTTCCTAGACGGCCTTTTGCACCTTGTTGGCTTTGAGGCATTTCGCACAAACGTAAGCTCGGGTCGGTTTGCCATCGAGCACGATGTGGATCTTCTGGACATTCGGGTCCCACCGACGCGGGGTAGCCCGCATGGAGTGGCTTCTGTTGTTGCCGAAGCTTGGCTGTTTGCCGCAGATGGCACAGACCTTTGACATGGTTCGATTCATCCTTGCTAGATTTGCCCGCACACCGCGAGCGACATAGTATGCACCAGTAGAGGCTATGGTGACAAGCCCCTCTGCTACCTGTCGTGGGCGCGGCTCCGCAGCGAACACGCGGTGGTCGGCAAAATGCGGTAGTGTAAAATGGTCCATCTCGCAAACGGCACTCCGGGGGGAAGGAGACGGCTATTTTTACTAAAGACATGTCGATCCTCGAGGCTCTCCAAGCCGATCCGCGTGCACGTGACGTCTTCGCCAAGCACGGTTTGGCCTGTACGGGCTGCATGGGTGTAAGCATGGAATCCATCGAGAACGGCGCAAAGATGCACAGCATCGATCCTAGGGCCATTCTTGACGACCTGAACAAGCTGGCTCCTTTGGCGGAGCCGGGGAACGACTGACCAGGAAGGCCCGCTCGTGTCCGCTGAAGAGACGCCGTCCGTCGAGGCGCGACCAAAGATTGAAGGCCGCCTGGTCATCACCGACCATGCGATCGAGGACATCGTAGGGTGGACCGTGCTCGAATGCTACGGGGTCGTGGGGATGGCGGCGCCTAACTTGCGACGGGGGGTCGCCTCGCTGCTCAATTTCGACCGCCTTCACCAGGGCATCAAGGTCGAACAGGCGGGCGACCAGTTGAAGATCAAGTTGTACATCATCGTCGAATATGGGCTCAACGTGGCTGAGGTCGCGGGGAATGTCCGCTCACAGATCGCCTACAACGTGGAGAAGATGACCGGAAAGCCGGTCGGTGCTCTGCAAATCTACGTCCAAGGGGTCAGGGTTGGCGAGTAGCGACCAAGCGGCCCTCACTGTCTCTCGGGCTCGCGCACTACTAAGCGCCGGCTTCCAGGCCCTGGAAGACCGGAAACAGGAGATCAACGATCTCAACGTGTACCCCGTCCCCGACGGCGACACGGGTACGAACCTCGCGCTGACGCTCAAGGGCATCCTGGATGCTTTCGCCAGACTCCCGGAGGATCTCTCCGGCCGGGCGCTGTGCGACGCGGTATCCCAGGCGGCTCTCATGGGAGCACGCGGTAACAGCGGGGTGATCCTTTCTCAGATAATCCGCGGAGCGATGGAGATTCTGGGTCCGAAGCAGGCCATCACCGGGGAGACCATCACGGCCGCCATGCGTCATGCCACCGAGACCGCCTATCGAGCGGTGCGCAAGCCTGTTGAAGGCACCATGCTCACAGTCCTTCGCGAGATGGCGGAAGCCGCAGAGGCCGATCCGGATCCGGGGGACATTCGTGGTCTTGTTGAGCGCGCCGTTCTCGCGGGGTGGAGGAGCGTCGAGAAGACTCCCACGCTGCTGAAAGTTCTGGCCGACGCCGGCGTGGTGGACGCTGGCGGCTACGGTCTTGTGGTGCTCGTTGAAGGAGCGGCCAGTGGAGGAGCGGCCTGGGAGACTCCCATAGCCACGCGGGCCGCGCAACCCATCCCCATGGGGGGAGACATGTATGCAGACGAGGAGGAGCCGGAGAGCCTCTACACGTATTGCACCAGCTTCCTGCTGACCGGCGGTCAGCTCGGCAAGGACGGCCTGGAGGAACAATTGGCCAGGCTCGGCGACAGCCTGCTCGTGGTAGGTGACTCCGGCCAACTCAAGATCCACGTGCACACCGATGACCCGGGCCAAGTCCTTGCTGTAGGCACCTCGATGGGCGTGCTGAGTGAGATCGAGATAGACAACATGAAGATCCAAACGTCCGAACGCGCGATGCGGCTGGCGAGGACCGGACAGGCTGCGCCGGAAGAACCAGGCCTCACACAGGTGGTGGCAGTGGTCGCCGGCGAGGGCAACAAGCGACTGTTCCGCGATCTGGGTGTCGATTTCCTGGTGGACGGCGGCCAGTCGATGAACCCGTCGGCGGAGGATCTCATGCGTGCCGTGGAGAAGGCTTCCGCACCGTCGGTGATCATCCTGCCTAATAACAGCAACGTGATCATGACCGCGGAGCAGACCGCCAAGTTGGCAGACAGGGCCGTGTTCGTTTTGCCCACTCGCTCCATGCAGGCCGGTCTCTCGGCCGCGGTGGCCTTTGATCGCCGCATCGATGGTTCGGAGAACGTGGACGAGATGCGCTCGGCCATCAAGAACGTGGCCACGGGCGAGGTCACCCGCGCGGTGAGGGACTCGGTCGTGGATGGAGTGCAGATCAAAGCGGGTGACTATATCGGCCTCATCGACGAGAAGGTCGTGGTGGCGTCGCGAGATCTGGAACCGGTAGTTGACGAGGTGGCGGCCACTTTGATGAGCGACGGCTGCGAGGTGCTCACGGTGCTCAAGGGGGGCGACGATCCAGATGGGGCCGCGAAGGCGGCGGAGCACCTCAAGCAGGCCCACCCGGCGGTGGAGATCGACGTATACGATGGGGGACAGCCCTTTTATCCCTTGCTCTTGTCCGCTGAATAGGAAATAGCGCCGAGGGGGGTGTGGTGACGCCGTGATCATCGACAGGAACACGACGGCGATCGTGGTGGACTCGACCGCCGACTTGCCCGACGATCTTGCCGCCCATCCCAATATCACCATCGTCCCGCTCACCGTCTATTTCGGCGAAGAATCCTATCTCGATTGGTTCGAGATCAAGCCGGAGACCTTCTACGAGAAGATGAAGAACTCCTCGGTGCTCCCGCGGACCTCGCAGCCTTCGGCCGGAGCGTTCCTGGAGGCCTACAAGCGCCTGCGCGAGCGGTACGAGCGGGTCTATTCGGTCCACCTCAGCAGCAAGCTAAGCGGGACGTACGCGAGTGCCTCGGTGGCCCAGAGTCAGATCGACGGCGTGAGGGTGGTGGACTCTGAGGTGGCTACCGGGGGCATAGCGCTGTTGGTGGAGAGGTTGGTGGCGAGGCTGGACCGGGGAACGCCGGAAGAGGAGTTCGATGCGTACATCGAGCATTGGATGGCTGACAAGACCTTCTACTTTTTACCCACGACCCTCAACAATCTGTACAAGGGCGGGCGGATCGGTAGGGCTTCGCACCTGGTGGGCACCGTGCTCAACATCAAGCCTATCCTCACTATCGACGGCGGTGTGATCGACGTGTACAAGAAAGTGCGGGGT
>JADGPI010000156.1 GCA_017882525.1 Thermoleophilia bacterium | reverse complement strand
GGCCGTCGTTGATGCCCTTCGTCCAGACGTTCAGCACCAGGCTCGCGTGCTCGTCCATCGGCTCGCGGCTGAACTGGAACCCGAAATTCGCGTCGCTCTGCCCGGTCCAGTCCTGTGCCGTCCTCTGCATCACCTGCGGCCCGTACAGCGTGGTCTGCATGACCTCCTTCCACGGGTCCGGTGGCTGGGGCGGCATGAACCGATCCGCCTTCGCGTACGGAATGCCTTTGAAGGCGTAGATGCCGTCATCGATGTACCCACGAACGGCGCCGTACTGCGTCGAAACCACCGCGACCTTCTCTCCCGCCTGGATCGGACCCGGGTGCGGCGCTTTCGCTTGGGCGGCGCAATCCCCTGTGAGCACTGCAACTCCCGTGAGCACAGCGACTCCCGCCGTCAGGATCATCCCGTATTTCATACGACGCCTCGCAAGGGAAGGGAGCAGGTTGGCGGGCGCTCCAAGGCTCGATCGAGCGGGGTCAACTCCTTCCGGTGTGCCCGCCCGTCAAATATGGCCCTCAAGGCCCAAACCGACAAGACGATTGAATTTGATGATTGAACCAGTGCAACGGTCAAAAACAAGTGCTAAGTAGCGCCCGGCCGGCCTTCTCCTGGAAAACGATTTGACCTCGGCCAAACCGGGCGCATCCATCGCGCACCTCGCGCGACCGAGCGACGATGAACGCCGGGTCCACGGTCCTTTCCCAACTGATGGCCTACGCCCCTGATGCGGCGTTCAATCGCTGCGTGGACCAGTACCGCGGAGCGGAGCGGCGGCGCCGCTTCAGCTACCTGGGCGACGCGACTGCCGCGTGTACGCCTCGTTCGCTCAACTGCTCGTCCTCGAGGCCCGGCGGCTCTACGCCGACGAACCGCTGGCCGTGGAACTCGAGCAGACGGTCCACGCCCTCGACTCCACCACCATCGACCTCATGCCGACGCCTCCATGAATGAGGGACCCGACATCGAGGGGGACGCAGGCCAGCCTAGGACCCGGATACCCGGGGCGGCACGGGCCTTCGGCTTGCGCCGAGGCTGCCAACGATCCAAACTGTACCGCTGTCATCTTCATACCTATGCCCATGCACCCGATCCTCATCCTTCTGGTGGTCTACCAGCGAAGCCGTCGACCGACGCGAGCCGCGTCGGCCACGCTGGTCGAGGAGTCGCTCATGAGCACCCAGGTGATCATCCTGCTCGGCGGGCGGTGGCGCTTCCCTTCTACCGTGCATACGTGGCCACCGCGGTGGCCAGTGGCGGCACGGTCGGAGCGTGCATGAACGACAGCGGCTTCTGGGTCTTCGCCCGCATGAGCGGCCTCAGCGAGGTCGAGCCGCTCAAGACCTACACACCGCTGCTCGCCGTAGGTGGCATCGCCGCGATGTCGCCACCATCGTGCTGTGCGTGGTCCTGCCTCTTCACTGACTCGAAACCCGTCCGCGCATGTTAGAAACCACCTCTGGCCCTCTCCGCCTGACACAACTCCTGGACGAACGGGGGCTCCGACGGGTCGCCCGGGTCCTGGATCGTGACCACGTTCAGCTCCTGGATGGAGAGGCGACGATCTACGCCATGGCTGCTGAGGCGATCCGGCTCGGCACGAGCCTGGGCGAGGCCGTCTCCGCCCGTCCGGTGGGAGAGGTCGTCACGCTGCACGAGATCGCGGCCGAGGAGCGCCTACTGCCTCCTCTGGATCACCCCGATCCCTCCCATCTCGTCGTGAGCGGCACCGGCCTGACCCACCTGGGGAGCGCGGACGCGCGCAACCGCATGCATGCCATGAAGCCGGAAGACATGACGGACAGCATGCGGATGTTCCGCTCGGGAGTGCAGGGCGGGCGGCCCGCCCCGGGAGAGGTGGGCGAGCAGCCGGAGTGGTTCTTCAAGGGCCTCGGGGGCTCGGTCGTGGCCAGTGAGAGGCCGCTGACGATGCCGGCCTTCGCGCTGGATGGCGGAGAGGAGCCCGAAGTGGCCGGTCTTTACGTCGTCGCGCCGGACGGGACTCCGTGGCGCGTCGGATTCGCGCTCGCGAACGAATTCGCGGATCACGTTCTGGAGAAGACGAACTACCTGCTCCTGGCCCACTCCAAGCTCCGACCGTGCGCCGTCGGGCCGGAGATGCTGGTCGGCTCCTTGCCGCCGAGCGTGCGTGGCACAAGCCGCATCCGCCGGGACGGATCGGTGATCTGGGAGAAGGAGTTTCTCACCGGCGAGGAGAACATGTCACACACCCTCGCCAACCTGGAGCACCACCACTTCAAGTACGATCTGTTTCGCCAGCCCGGTGACGCGCACGTCCATCTCTACGGGACCGCGACATTGAGCTTTCAAGATGGCGTCCGCTGTCGGCCCGGGGATGTGTTCGAGATCGAGGCCGATGCGTTCGTGCTCCCACTGCGCAACCGACTCGCTCAGGCGCCGGAGGGCGGCTATTTCGCCGCCCGCGAGCTGTGATGGCGTTGGGCGCCGACTCCTTCAGAGAAGCCGATGATCATCACTGACTTGACTCCGCTTGTTCTCGGGACCCCCTGGCGCAACCTCGTGTTCCTGAAGCTGGAAACGGACGAAGGACTGGTGGGCGTGTCCGAGGCTCGCAGTGTGAACCGTACCGAGGCGGTGCTGGCGTATCTCGCCGCCGCCAAGGGGAAGTACGTGCTGGGCTCCGATCCCATGGAGATCGAGAAGCTCGTGCACCGCATGTTCGTCGGAGACTTCGCCCGTGTCGCCGACATCGCCGGCATGGGCATCGCTCTGGTCGAGATCGCGTGCTGGGACCTCGTGGGCAAGGCCCTCGACCAACCCGTGTACCGCCTGCTCGGCGGTGCCGTGCGGGACCGGATCAAGGCGTACGCCAACGGGTGGTACACCGTGGAGCGGACTCCACAGGAGTTCCACGTTGCAGCACGGCGCGTGGTCGATCGCGGGTACCTCGCGCTCAAGCTGGACCCGTTCGGGGCTGGATTCTACGAGCTGGAGCCGAAGCAGAAGAGGCTGGCGATCTCTCTCGTGGAAGCCGTGCGCGACGCGGTAGGGCCCGACGTGGAGATCCTGGTGGAGATGCACGGCCGATTCAGCCCCGCGACGGCCATCGAGATGGCTCATGAGCTGAAACCGTTCCGACCGGCGTGGGTCGAGGAGCCCGTCCCGCCGGACAACGCCGAGATGCTCGCGAAGGTGGCGGCCAAGATCGACATCCCGGTGGCCACGGGCGAGCGTGTGCATACGCGCTACGAGGTCAAGCATCTGCTCGAGCTGGGATGTGTGGACATCCTGCAGACGGACATCACGCAGTCGTGCGGACTCCTGGAGGGAAAGAAGATCGCGGCCATGGCCGACGCCCAGTACGTGACCTTCGCACCGCACAACGTCGGCGGTCCCCTCAGCACCGCGGCGTGTTTGCACCTGGCCGCCTGCACGACGAACTTCACGATCCAGGAGCACTTCAACGACTTCGTGGATTCCTGGGTAAAGGAGGCGGCATCCGGACCGGGATACCCGGAGGTCAAAGACGGGTATTTTCCGATCCCGGGCGGCCCCGGTCTGGGCGTGGGGCTCAACGAGGACTTCATTCGTGAGCACCCCATGAAGGAATTGCACTTCGACCTGTTCGCCGAAGACTGGCACCGCCGGATCGGTCGGCCCTGACGAGTACCGCGGGTCCTCAACCCGCAGCGAGACGCCACGAACAACGCACCTGCCCCCGCCCGCAAAATGACGTTCGAGCTGCCGGCGCGTTCCTGCTCGGTGGCTCAGACCGCGGTGCGCTGACGAAGGGAGGGGGGGCAATCTCCTCGCCGAGAGAACTGCTCCTTCGCGCTCAGCCCGTGCGGGCCACGGGCCCGGGAGATGATGGCTTCCCGCAAGGCGGGGCGGTGGTCTCCGGGATCTTCAGCTCGGCCTGCAGATAGACCTTGCGCGGGCCTCGGGCAGAGGCTGGCAGGGGGGCCACGGCGTGGGACGGACACCGGGGGACGGCCATAGTGGGCCGCCGTTCCCCGGGCGAGTGGGCCGGGAGGAGCTCCGAGCTATGGCGGGCCGCTCCCGCCTGGAGTCAAGCCGGCCTTGCTGGCGACGTAGATCACCCCGTTCGCGTGGCCCAGACCCCACCGCTGCGAGGCCTGGATGCCGTCGTAGAACCGGATGTATGCGATCCCCTCGGTAGGCATGGACTGCAGCGTATCCGCCCCGCCCACTTCGATTCCGTCGCGGAACACCCGCACGTTCCCGCCCGCATTGTTCAGGTCGCCCGGGGCCCGTCCGAGAAACCACTGCGAGCGCATCGTCCGCACTGCCAGCCATGCGTTCTGAAAGTTAGCGATTTGCTCACCGGAGAGCTCGTTCAGGTCCGTATGACCTGCGGCCGCCTGGCGGTTGCTCGCGCACGCCGCGAGCATGATGAGCATCGCGGGTGGCACCATCCGCATCCAGCGCTTCATGCCGGCCTCCATGGACGAGAGGCGAAGGGGAGTTCCCCAAGCCAACTGGAAGAATGGCGCGGCGCGTGGGCACCGGCAAGCAGCGGCCTGCACGCCCGCACCTGCTGCGCGCAGGCCCCGGTGCACCTCGCACCGGGGCCTGCGGGGCAGGACGACGTCCTGCCCAACCTCTACCGGCCCGCGATTACCAGCCGGGATTCTGCACTGCGTTCGGGTTGAGGTTCATCTCCGGCTGCGGGATGGGCATGTAGTCGTTATGCCCATTAATGAATTGCGAGGCGTGGAAGGGGTTCCGTGACGCCAGGTACTCCTTCGTGAGCCAGTTGTGCCGCAACAGGTACGCGAGGCGGGTGTGGCCCTCCGCGAAGAGCTCGCGGGCGGCCTCGCGGTTGACGTACATCCGCGCGCTGTCCGAACTCAATCCCGCGGGCATCAGGGGGACGCCGGCGCGCGCCCGCACCATGTCGATCGCCGTCTTGGCCGCAGGCACCTGGTTGAGCTCCACCCGGGCCTCGGCGAGCATAATATAGATCTGGCCCAGCCGGTAGACCTTGTAGTTGATCGGGTTGGCGAAGTTCGCCAGCTGAGTCAACCAATACTCCTGGTACTTCTTGAAGAAGAACGTGTGGTCGAGGTCCTGGTCGTAGTAGCCGGGCTTGCCACCCGGGCCCGTCTTCGCGTAGCGCGTGCCGAACTGCGTTCCGAAGACGTCCATGCCGCCCGGCCGGTTCCAGAAGATGCTCACATCCAGGC
>JADGPI010000155.1 GCA_017882525.1 Thermoleophilia bacterium | reverse complement strand
GCCTTCCGCAACTACTCCAAAGAACGTGAACTGGCGCGCAGGTTGGAGCGGTTCTCGCTGCAAATGGCGGCCAGCATGATCACTGCGCTGGACTTGAAGGACAACTACACGGCGCAGCACTCCGCCGCCGTGGCACAGTATTCGCTCGACATCGCCCGAACCCTGAATCTGAGTGATCGGGAATGCAACCTTGCCCACCTAGCCGGACTGCTTCACGACTTGGGTAAGATCAGCGTTCCGGATGACATATTGAACGCTACTGGCAAGCTCGACGCTAGCGAGTGGGCGCTCGTTGAGACGCATTGTCAGGCCGGGCAGAAGATCCTCAGCAACATGACCGAGTTCGCGGAGTTGTCCCAGATCGTTCTCCATCACCACGAGCGCTACGACGGCAAAGGCTACCCGCTCGGTGTCGCAGGCGAAGCTATCCCACTGCTCAGCCGGATTGTCTGTGTAGCCGACAGCTACTCTGCCATGGTCTCGGATCGCCCCTACAGGGCGCGCCTGTCCACGGACTTCGCAAAGTCAGAGGTGGCAAAGATGCGGGGGACCCAGTTCGATCCGGCAATCGCCACCGCCTTTGTCAAGGTTCTCGAGGCGCACGACGAGCAGTATCGCCGCGCGGAGCACCTCGACTTCCACGTTCAGTTCCAGAAAGTCAAGTTTCTCCGCGATTTGGCAGCGTAGGTCAACACCGGAAGTACGACCTCGTGAGGCCGCGAGAAGGCCGACCAGTCCGCCCAGGTCCAGGATATGATGGTTCTTGGGCGAATGCTCTCACGTCTGACTCGAGTCTCGTTCACGTCAGGCGTTGAGCTTTCGAAACACTCACGCGCTACTAGGGAAGTCATGCCGAACCGTCTGCTTGGTCGCATATTGATCGCCCAGGGACTTTCCAGCCTGGGAACATCCATATCGACTGTGGCGATCGCGTTCATGGTCTACAGGATCACAGGTTCGGTGCTCCAGATGGGGGGCATCCTGGCCGTCTCGACCTTCCCTCTGGTCGTAATGAGTTTCATCGGTGGAGCGTTTGTCGACCGCTACAGTGGGCGCAGCCTGATGGTCGTCTCCGATCTGGCGCGCGCCGTGCTCATCCTGCTCATGCCGTTTGCCGCCCGGGAGTCGACGATCTATATGTACGTGATCGCGGGCCTCGTGGGGGTGTTTTCCGCCGTCTTTAACCCGAGCCAGGTCAAAGTAGTCGGAGAACTCATATCTCGTGACCATTTGGTTCGAGCCAATTCCTATCTCAGCATGTCACGGGATGGGGCCGAACTCATCGGGTATTTGGTGGGCGCGGGGTTGGTGACGCTGGTCGGCTACACTCTCAGTTTCGTCATAGACGCCCTCAGCTACTGCGTCTCGGCGCTCTTCCTCGCCGGGCTGCCTCGACTGTTGATCCGCACCGAAGGCGGTCAGGGCCTGGGGACGCTGATAGTGGGGTCGCCGGCCGTCCTGGTTCGTCTCTGGAAGGATGCTCGGCTGAGGACCAACCTACTCTTCGCGGTTCTTCCTTCCGCGGTCATCATGATGAACGTACCCAACGGTTACTTCCTCGCCTTGAAAGCGTTCAAAGGATATCCCGGGGCCGGAGTCGGCGCGCTGGAGGTCATCACCGCCTCCGGGCTCATTTTGGGCGGACTTGCGATGAGTCGCCTGAGTTTGAAGGGTGACAAGAACCGCTACGTCTTCCTGGCACTTCTGTGGATGGCGGTGTGTCTCCTGTCGGTGAGTTTCACCCACTTGTTCTGGCTGCAGGTGGGCCTCATCGGTCTGGGGGCCCTTGGCAATGCAGGACTTTTCGTGTCTTCCATCACCATGTTCCAAGAGTTGGCTCCGAGAGGAGACAAGGGCCGTCTCATCGCGATGAGGGCCGGCCTGGGGCAAATGGGTGCCGCCGCCGGCTTCCTCCTCGGGGGCGCCCTGGGCTCGGCCATCGGCATACCGCGGGTATTTCTGGTGATCGGCTTGTTGAGCCTTGTTCTGACGGGTCTCGTCTATTTGCCCTATGCTGTCGTAGCCCGACGAGCCGCTGCGATGGCGGTGGAGCCGAGCGCTCTTGACGTCTCCGGCGCTGAAGGAGAGTAGTGGATTCGAAACGCGTGGAACCGGCCCGTATCGGCGGGACGGCGCTCAAGAATGGACTGGTGCTCCAATCCGAACGGTTCTGGGCCGCGGCCGTGCGGGATCAGGATGGCTCGACGCATGTCGCCTCCGGCCGCAAGCGGATGCTGATTGGGGCGGCGACCGATCGTGTGCCTTTGGTGAGGGGACTGGCCCGATTCGGGGAAAGCCTTATCACTCTTGCCGCGGTCAGGTCGAGGCTTGGAGCGGCCGTGCTCCCGTTGGAGTCAACGCGCATCGCGGTCGCGCTTGCTGGGTCGCTCTTGGCGACCTCGGCTCTTCGGGCTGTGGCTCCCGACTCAGTCTTTGTGCAGGAGGCCGGTACCGCTCTCGCCGCGTTCGTTCCCGCGGTGGCCGTGCTCAAGGATTCACCCATCGCCGGGTATCACGCGGCCGAGCACAAACTCATCGGGGGACGGGAGGCGAATCCGGAGGACCCGCTCGGTGGGCAGGCGCCCAAAGAGCATGATCGTTGTGGCTCGAACTTGGTGGGTCCGTACCTGGTGGCCACCGTCTTGAGCAACTGGACCGTGCGAAAAGTGCTTGGCGGCCGGACTTCCGTGGGCTCAGTCGTCGCGGGGGCGGTGAGTCTTGGTACAGCATTAGAAGCATTGCGCTGGGCTAACCGCCACAGCGGCTCCATGGGTTCTCGACTGCTGCTGGCGCCCGGAAGATTCATCCAGCACCACATCACGACGACCGAGCCGACTGCTGCACAGATGGAGGTCGGGCAGCAGGCGCTCGGAGAGTTGCTGCGGCTGGAGGACTCAGACCGCTGATTCGAGAGCCCGCACGTTGGTTGTGCCGCGCCGGTCGGCCGCTGGCTACTGCCCTTCTCGTACCTTCCGGAACGCCTCGCGGAGCTCTTGCCACGACCGCTCGAGGGACTGGGGCACCACGCGGACATCGGCCAGGACCGGCATGAAGTT
>JADGPI010000154.1 GCA_017882525.1 Thermoleophilia bacterium | reverse complement strand
GAATTCCATGACGAGATCGTGCGTTGGTACGACCACTGGCTGAAAGGCGTGGAGAACGGGGTGCTTGACGGGCCGGCGATACAGATATGGGTCAACAACGCCGATAAATGGAGATACGGGGACGAGTGGCCCCTGCCGGAGACCGAGTGGAGCGAGTATTACCTCACCGCTGGTGCCCTACAAGAGGGCCGGCCCCCCGCCGGCCAAGAAGCCCCTGACAGCTTCAACCACAAGCCGGTGACCCCGCTGATCATGAACCCCTTCCCCACCGACCCGCCGCCTGAATTCCTCAGCTACAGCACCGGGCCGCTGGAGAAGGACCTGGAGGTAGTGGGGCCGATAGTCCTTCATCTGCATGCCGCCATCACCGGCCCGGACGCGGATTTCATAGTCAAGCTGAGTGACGTGGCTCCGGACGGGGCTTCGACGGTCCTCAGCCGCGGTTGGCTCAAAGCTTCCCATCGGGAGCTCGACCCAGAAAGATCACGTCCCTGGCAACCGTTCCATCCGCACACGAGAGCCGTACCCGTCGTCCCGAATGAGGTGAATGAGTACACGATAGAGTTGCGCCCGATCGCCAACGTGTTCGAAAAGGGCCACGCTATTGTGTTGGAAGTCCGGTCCTGCGATTACCCGGCGGAACCTCTTGACTTCACCCTGCTCTGGCCGATGTGGAGTCACCTGTCCTACAGCAAGGAAGTCTCCTACCAGGTGCATCATAGTTCTGCCTACCCATCGCGTTTGGTGCTGCCGGTGATTCCCCAAGGTTAGCCACAACCTCGGCAGCACACGCATTACGAGCAGAGAGCGAACAACTCAGTCACATCGACTCGGAGCCGACCTCATATCGCGAAGGTCGCTCAGAAAGGAGAGGTAATGGCGAGTGGTGATGCCGAACTGCGGTTCTGGAGTGGCATAGCGCCAGCAGAAGGCGGGTATCCGGGCTTCAACCCGCGCACCGAGACCAAAGACGGGATCGTCGGGCACTACGACATAGCCGTGCCCATGCGCGATGGCAAGAAGATCTACGTCGACGTATTCCGGCCGGAAGCGCCTGGTCGATATCCGGCGTTGATCGCCTGGAGCCCATATGGAAAACATGGGCGCACCAAGTATGCGTGGTTTCCCCGCTGCGGCGTCGCCGACGCCGACCTGTCTGAAAACACAATCTTCGAAGGCCCGGACCCCAAGTATTGGTGTCAGAACGGCTACGCGGTCATCAACGTCGATTCTCGCGGTGCCTGGAACTCCGAGGGTGACCTGACCTTCATGACCGAGCAAGAGGGTCAGGACGGCTACGACTTGATCGAATGGGCCGCCGCACAGGATTGGTCCAACGGCAAGCTTGCGCTGGTGGGCGTATCGTACCTAGCCTGGTCACAGTGGCGGATCGCATCGACCAATCCACCACATCTGGCTGCCATCAACCCCTGGGAAGGCGTCAGCGACTTCTACCGCGAGCTCGCCTATCACGGCGGGGTGCCGGAGACGTTCTTTGTGCCCGGTCTTAAGACCTTTATGAGCTTCACCACGACCCGGGTCGAAGACATCGCCGAGCTGGTGGCCGAGCACACTCTCTTTGACGACTACTGGCTCAGCAAGAACGCCGACCTATCTCAAATACAGGTGCCGGCCTTCGTCGTGGCCAGCTGGTCGGATCAGGGGCTCCATACCCGGGGAACTCTGGAAGGATTCAGGCGCATCAGTTCGCCAGACAAGTGGCTGCTGGTGCACGGCCGCAAGAAATGGCAGTTCTTCTACGAGCACGTAGAGATGCAGAAGCATTTCTTTGACAAGTTCCTGAGGGGCATGGATACGGAGGTAGATTACTGGCCCAAAGTCAGCGTAGAGGTCCGTGACCGTTACTACTGGGGCACCTTCCGCGGTGAGAACGAGTGGCCCCTGGCACGAACGAAATACACTGAGCTGTTCCTAAATCCGTCCGATAAGACGATGGACTGGGCCCCGGTCGCCGAGCAAGGCCAGGTGCGCTACCGGGTCGACGACATCGCCGACAAGAGCCAAAACGCTCAGTTCACGGTCGTCTTCCAGGAACCGATAGAGCTGACCGGCTACATGAAGCTGAAGCTTTGGGTCCAGGCGGATGGCAGCGACGACATGGACCTATTCGTGGCGCTCGAGAAGGTCGATCGGAGCGGAAACGTCGTCCATTTCCCGTTCTTCAACTGCTGGGACGACGGGCCGACCGCTCTGGGTTGGCTCAGAGCGTCGCACAGGGAACTCGATGACGTGAGATCAACGCCGTACCAGCCGTTCCACCCGCACACCCGAGAGGTGAAGCTCCGCGAAAGCGAGATCGTGCCCGTGGAGATAGAGATCTGGCCGTCCAGTACCCGCTTCGATGCTGGAGAGGCGCTTCGCGTCGTGGTGCAGGGCAGCGACATCTACAACTATCCGAACCAATGGCCCACGAATGCCCACGAGCGGACCGTCAACCGTGGCCAGCACGTGATCTACGCAGGGGGCAAGTACGACTCACATCTTCTCGTGCCGGTCATTCCCGCAACCTGACGCCGAGCCGGAAGTAGCCTGCGAACAAGGCAAGGAAGCCCGGGAAAACGCCGGGCTTCCTTGCGACTGGGAACCCAGCAGAACGGGAGCCAGGGTGCTATCAGCGGGAACCCCTGCGGCCCGTGGGCCTCGGCGCTCCAAGATAGTGTTCGACCGTGGGGCTCGGTGCCAAGAAGCACGAACTGTCTCACCCTCTCCTGAGCCTCGGCATCTTCCACCGTGCGTCGCCCGTGTTGCCGGACGTGTTCCTCCCAGGTAGGGACGACGAAGGTTTCCATAAACCGGTGGGGGCGTTCGGCATCTCGATACATCGACCACTGGACCGCGCCCGTGCGTCGGCGCGCTCGACCCAGGGCGGCAAGCGCTTCCAGGAAGTCGTCTTCGGCGTCCGCGCCCACTTCGTAGCCAAGAAGAACGAGAACCGGACCGCTCGCGTCCTCTGGGCTCAAGCGGGCGTCAACCGCCGCCAGCGGCGAGGGCGCCAAATCCTGGGTGCCGGTGGCCTGGGCGCCGGTGGCCGCGAAGCGCCAACGCACAGAAAGCAGAAGCGTCAACGCCACGGCCAGGGCGCCCCAGCCGAAGGTGGCAACGACACCGATGGCGTTGGCCAGCCTCCCCCAGACGGCACTTCCTATGGCGAGTCCACCTTGCGCCATGGTGAGATACAGGGCCAAACCCCGAGCGCGCACCCAGCTGGGCAGTGCCGCTTGCGAAGAGTAGTTGAACGTGGAAAAGCAAAGCAGCCAGCCCACTCCCGCGAAGAACGTCATGGCAAAGGCAAAGGCTGTCTCGTGAATGAGCGCCAGGAGAGCCATGGCTGCTGCCATGAGCACTGTCCCCGCGCTCACGACCCCGTTGTTGCCCAACAAGCCGCGTGCCCGGGGAAGAGTCCAAGCGGCAAGGACGGCACCGCCGCCAAAGCAGCCAAGCATAATCCCCAGTCCTTTGGAGCCAAGACCGAGGACCGAGGTGGAGTAGACCGGTAGCAGGGCAAGCAAACCGGCCCCGGCAAGGGAAAAGGCACCCACGCGCACGAGGACGCCGAACAGCTCATGAGAAAAGAGGGCGTAGCGCAGGCCGGCCCGGACCGCCCCCACAAACCTCTCCGGTGGTCCCACCTGTTCCTGCGCCGTTCGACGCCATCCCCAGAGGACGGCAACCACGGCGCCGAATGAGAAGGCGTTCAAGAGAAAGACGAGCCAAGCACCAGAAAAAGCGATGATAAGGCCGCCGAGCGCCGGTCCAACAGCCCGGCCAAGGTTGATGCTCGCCCCGCCTAAAGTGACCGCCTGTTGAAACTCCGCACGCGGAACCAGGTCTGGCTGGATCGCCTGCCAAGCAGGACCATTAAGCGCTGCCCCCAGACCAAGAGCGAAGGTGAGCCCAAGAAGAAGGGCGGCGTCCGTTCGACCGATGCCGCTAAGAACGGCGAGAGCGCCAGCTGCGACGACCATGGCAAGCTGAGTCACGATGAGCAGGCGCCGCCGGTCCACGAGGTCCGCCAGGGCGCCCGCCGCAATGCCCACAAAGACAACAGGAAGAACACTCGCCGTCTGCACAAGAGCGACGAGCCCGGGAGATCCTTTGAGCTGCAGCATGAGCCATACCGCGCCAACGCTTTGCATCCAGGTGCCGACGTTGGACACGAACTGGGCGATCCAGAGCGCGCGGAAAACTTGATACCGAAACGGAGACCAGGCGGATGTCTTCATCGCTCCAATTGTTTCATGCTGCGCTTCGGACCTATTAGTCCCCGGGGTGAGGGGGGAGAGAAGCTGGTTTAGGCTGCGGCGTTGTGTCGGATGGTAGCGTCGCGTAGATTCTTCGTACTGTAGAGGGTGAGATCTGGCGGCTTTTCGAGTTCCCGCTCTGCTTATTGGTTCAGCGTAGAAGGCGTTGATGTGAGCTCCGGAGAGCCGCTGCGATGAGGATCGCCTGGTCCGACTAGGTCGAAGGGAGCCAGGCGCTTGGTCACGCCCATCCCCGGCTTCTTTTGATCGGTGCCGGGACGTGCGGCCCTTCTACTTGACGCTCCTCAGCTTGCAGATGATCTCCAAGATCTCCAGGTCGAAGAAGTCCTGCGCGTGGGCGGGGCGCAGCACGAGAGCGGTGTCCAGGCCGCGGCCGGAACCCCCGCAGGAGATTACCTCCTTGTCAATAGATATGAGGCCCGCATCGGCCGTAGCCAGAACTATCTCCACCGCCACCTTGGTCCCCTCCCCGAATCGCTTGAGGGTGTGGGCGATGATTTCCTCCACCTGATAGGTAGCGAACTTGCGCCTGACTGCGCGCCCCACTCCCCCAAAAGAATGAGTGCCTGTGAACACCGACGCACCCCGAGCCTTGAGTTCCTCGAGCACGTCCG
>JADGPI010000153.1 GCA_017882525.1 Thermoleophilia bacterium | reverse complement strand
GCTAGCAGCCCAACACCGCAGACCCCAGCGCCATCCACCAAGGCGCGATCAACCGCGCACGAGCCGCCCACCAACGCGCCGAGACCGCGCTCATCCGCGCGCAAGCCTCGATGGTCCGTTGCGTCTGACTTCGCGATAGAGGTTGGCTCGTTTTTCAACCGCATCCTGGGAGGCTTTGGGGGGCTTGAACCAGGAGGATTCGATGATGGAGAACGGGAAGCGCAAGCCTCGGCGGCAGTTGACGCCGGAGGAGAAGTGGGAGGTGTTCCTCGAGGTCACCTCGCAGGAGGTCTCCCAGGCCGACGCTGCTCGGAAGTACGGCGTCGACGTGTCGGTGATCATCCGCCTCAGGACGCTCGCGAAGGACGCTGCGATCGCGGCGTTCACAGCGGCGAAGCCGGGACGGACTGCCACGGCGGAGCAGGTCGAGGTCGAGTTGCTCAGGGAGGAGAACGATCGCCTCTCAGAGGCGCTGAAGGAGATGGCGATCGAGCTGACCTTGCACCGGGGAAAGCAGCGCTCGGGCTTTTCGGCCCGGTCCCGGCGCGCGTGAGCGCCGAGACCAAGCTCGAGCTGCTGGGGCTGATCGACTATGCCGTCGCCGACGGGTGGGCGCACACGCAGGCATGCCGGGTGCTCGACCTCGCCGACGTCCGCGCGCACCGCTGGCGCCAGCGGTTGCGGGACACCGGCAGCCTGGAGGATCGTGATCCGGGCGGCGGCGCGGTGCACGGGATCCTCAGCTGGGAGGAGGCGGAGATCCTCGATCTGATCGAGCAGTGGGGTCAGGTCGATCGCTCGCATCGCAAGATCGCGCACCGCGGCAGTCGCCTCGGGGTCGTGTTCGTGAGCCCGTCGACGGTGCTCCGGGTCGCGCTCAAGCACCAGGTCCACCTGCCCGGAGAGCCATACCGTCCCAGGCCGAAACAGCCCGTATTGCCTGAGATTGCGTGGGAGAAGAATCGAATCTGGATCTGGGACGCGACCCACTTCACCCGCACCGGCCGGGTCGCGTACGCGATCGTCGATGTCGTCACCCGATACTGGATCGGGTACCTGCTCTCGAGCGAGCAGACTTCGACCCAAGCGCAACTGCTGTTCGCCCAAGCGTTGGAGGACCAGCACCTCCTCGACCCAGGCGGCCGGCCGCCAGCAATCGACGATGACGGCCTGCCGGTGCTGATCGCGTGGTCAGACAACGGATCGGAGATGACTGCGATCGACACCCGGAAGTTCATGGCGTTGATGGCGATCACCCAGCACCACGGCCGGCCCGGCACCCCGACCGACCAAGCGCACATCGAGAGCTTCTTCAGCCATCTGAAGGGCGACTGGCCACACCTGACCACGATCCGTGACCCCGCCGTCCTCGATAGCGAGCTCGGCCGCATCCGGCGCGAGTACAACACGATCAGGTTGCACGCCGGGGTCGGGTACGTCACCCCCGATGACGAGCATCACGGCCGCGGCCCCCGCATCCGCCGGGCCCGTGCCGCCGGGATGCGTCGCGCTCGAGCTGAGCGAATCAAGGAGAATCGGGAGAGAAGGCGAGCATCGTGACCTTCCCCCTCGACCGCCCAACCCCGACCCCGCCCGCCGTCCACGACAGCACGGTACGTGACGGGCACGAACGCCGGCGCAACCCGGCACGGACGACGCCCCAGAGCCCACGATCAGCAACCAACAACCAGCCCCGCCACAGCACCCAGCGTGTGGTTGAAAAAGTCGGCCGCTCTATCACGAACTCAGAAACACCGCACTGTTGATACCGAATGGTACGCGTTGGCGCCGTGGTATCGGGGCATGCCGAAGTACCGGAAGATCGTTGACCCCGCCTCCCTGTATGAGGCCGTTGGCTTCACTGGCCGGAGCCTCTTTCTTGAGGCGGTCGGAGGCCACGAGCCGGCGCGGGGTCGGGTTTCGGACATTAGGTCGCGGTGGCGTGGCCATTCTCAATGGCCACCCAGACGATCGTACCGTCCTTTGATACGAATCCGAGAGAGTACCCAGGAGCGCCGGGGTTGGGCTCCTTTGCTTCAGGAACCCCCATTGCGGCGACAACCTGCGCCTCGGTGTCACCGACCAGAGCATCGGCTTGGGCGACGAGGGCGGCTACATCGTATTGGCGGTGCCCGGTTTTGAACCGAATTATGCCACGTGACGTTGCCGTAGACGTACGGACCTGTGGACGCCGGTGGTGGTGGGGGGGTGCTCGGTTGCTGTTGGACAGCCGCGGGTGCGTTTGACGGCGGCGGGGTGTAGCTCGTCGAGTTGACCGCCGGCCCCGGCAAGAGAACTATGATGAGCAGAATCACCCACGGCAGCGCAACGACTGCCGTGATGATCCACTTGGTCTGCTTCCGCCAATCATTCAGCCGCATGGAGATGAGTCCCAATGGCGTAAAGAAGAAAAGCAGGAGACCGATGACGACTGGGTTTGACTTCCAGTCCTTCTTTGTCTGGGTGGCAGACATTTCAGTGCCCTCACCTGCGATCGGGCTCATGAGCAGAACCGTGTGATGCGACTGTTCAGGCTCGCGCGATTCGCATTCGCCGCACCGAGCCGCCGCTTAGCCGAGGCAAGCTGGCGCCCTGCGCTGGCGAGCCTTGCGTTCGCCACGGCCAGGTCATGGCGGTCACGACGAGCCCGCGCGGGATGACGGGCGTCCTTTCGCAGCTGCGTCTTGATGCGCTGGGCGGTCCGTGTGTCCCGCGTGACTGTGGCTTTGGCACGTGCCACGGCGGACGTCGCGGTTGCCACAAGAGCATGAGCTCCGGCCTGACTGTCCTGGGATTGGAGGCACTCACGGTTGGACAGTGGCTCGGCCGCAACGATGCTGAACGAGTACGTGGAGCCCACCGCGCCGGCATAAAAACTCGATGTAGTATGCGCCACGATCAAGCGTAACCGCGTAGTTCACGTTGGACGCTGCTGAACGGATCAGGATGTGACTACCATTGGGCGCGATCACCTCCAGGATGGGACCAGGCGTACCGTTTGCAGAGAATGTCACTTGTTGGCGATCCTTGATGTAGAACACGAACCAGTCTTGATCGTTGCTCGTGTCGATCGTCCCGGTGTATTGCGTGAACTCTGCAAGCGGGCCGTACGCTGTCACCTGCGTATCATTCGGTTCATACGGGTCCGCTTGGGCGACGGCAGTGCCATATCCCGCAAAGCCGGCCACCGCGCCCGCTGCCAGTAGCGCCGCGAGCCGTTTGATCTGTGTGTTGACGTCCATGCAAGCCTCCCTAGCGTTCGCAGTAGGTCGGACAATTGAGGTTGCGGCGAGGACCGACCGTTGACGGGAGCTGCCCAGCCCAAGTCGTACCGCCACAGGCACGATCACTGATCCCGGTGCCGCAGATCTGGCTGGAAGAAGCGCTCCCACAACCGCAGCGCCGGTGATACGAGCTCTCGGCAACCGATCGCCGACCGCAAAGCGTCCCCATTTGCAGGCAACTTCACATAAGGACCATCAGCGAGCGTGGATTATGCAGAGCGCGGCCGCCGCTACCCGGCCCACCACGGGCCGGGTAGCGTCATCTCGCGAGCGCGCGGCCGTTCAGTTCCTGTCGAGCTTGTCCTTCACGTCCTCAGCTGCGCCCTCGGCCTTGTCCTTCACGTCCTCAGCCGCGCCCTCGGCCTTGTCCTTCACGTCCTCAGCCGCGCCCTGCGCCTTGTCGATGGCTGAGTCCACCTTGCCTTCGATCTTGTCGGTCTTCTCGC
>JADGPI010000152.1 GCA_017882525.1 Thermoleophilia bacterium | reverse complement strand
TGGCCAAAGAGGTGTTCGAGGCGATGATCGACACGGGTAAGCCCGCCGGCGACATCGTTGCCGAGAAGGGCATGGGCCAGATCTCCGACGCAGGCGAGCTGGACGCTATCGTGGCCCGGATCGTGGCCGCTAACCCGGGCCCGGCCGAGGAATTCCGCCAAGGGCGTGACCGCGTGCTTGGGTTCTTCGTCGGACAAGTCATGAAGGAGACCAAAGGACAGGCCAACCCTCAACTGGTGAACGAGCTTCTTCGCAAGCATCTGGGTGGCGCAGGGTAGCCAAGGATCAGTGGGGGAACCGGCGGCTGTCATAAGGCCGGCGTAAGGTTGAAAACACCTGCGATGTCTGCTACTTTTCCTTACCTTTTGCGGACTGGGTCTGCATGGGACTCCAGATAACGTGTCGGACAATGCTCGGACACCTCAGGAAGGTTCAATCGTAGTGGAATCCACCAGCAGTCACCCGGAGTCTTGCCCCGTTTTGAAGACGGCGGACATTATTTCGGGAAAATGGACCCTCCTGATCCTCCGAGATCTCTCCAAAGGTATCAACCGCTTCAGCGCACTCGAGCGCTCGCTTGCCGGTATCAGCCCCAAGACTTTGTCCGAACGGCTGAAAGGGCTCGAGAAGGCGGGCATCGTCACCCGCAAGAGCTATGCAGAAGTGCCTCCCCGTGTCGAGTACACCCTCACAAAAATGGGCTGGGACCTTATCCCGCTCATCGATCATATGCGGGACTACGGAGCAAAATGGCTGAGCAAAGATGAGCCCTGCTCCATCACCGATGACGACTCTCACGGAGCTTAGACACCGCCATCTCTCGAGCGCCGGAGGCTGCAGTTGAGCGGAACACCCGCGCCTGAAGGCTGGATCATCAACGTTGAGGAGGTCGACGGTCTCATCGAGTTGGGGCGCGGCCGGGGCTTCGTCACCGTCGAAGACATCGCTGAGATCCTGGCCGAAGTCGATCTCACCACAGAGCAGATCGAGCTCGTCTACACCACGCTCCTCGACCAGGGGATAGACGTTGTCGACGAGTCTTGCGCGGATTCCGACGACGAGCTCGAGCTGGACAGCCAGAGCGAGCAGTTGGATTGGCGGCGCGGTCCCGAAGAGCTCGACCTTTCCGTGGACGTTCCCACCACCGATCCCGTGCGGATGTACCTCAAGGAGATCGGCCGGGTCAAACTTCTCACTGCACAGCAGGAAGTCTCCCTCGCCAAGCGGATCGAGCGCGGGGACATCCGGGCCAAGCACGAGCTCACCGAGGCCAACCTGCGCCTGGTCGTCTCGATCGCGAAGCGCTATCACACCGACGGCATGAGTTTTCTCGATCTCATCCAGGAGGGAAACCTGGGGCTCATCCGGGCGGTGGAGAAGTTCGACTATCGCAAGGGTCACAAGTTCTCTACTTACGCCACGTGGTGGATCAGGCAGGCCATCACGAGGGCTATCGCCGACAAGGCGCGCACCATCCGGATTCCCGTGCACATGGTGGAGAAGATCAACAAGCTCATCCGCGTGCAGCGCCAGCTCCTGCAGAACATGGGGCGCGAGCCACTGCCGGAGGAGATCGCGGCGGAGATGAGCATGAGCGACGCAGAGATCCGCGAGATACTGCGCATCAGCCAGACCACCGTGTCGCTCGAGACCCCCATCGGCGAGGAAGAGGACTCCGAGCTGGGCGATTTCATCGAAGACGAGGACGCCGTCCGCTCGTTCGACGCGGTAGCTTCACAGCTAGATAAAGACGGGGTCAACGAGGCTCTCAACATGCTGCCCTATCGCGAACGCAAGGTGATCGAACTGCGATTCGGCCTGAAAGGCGAGCACCCGCGGACCTTGGAGGAAGTGGCTAAGCGCTTCGGCGTCACCCGAGAGCGGATCCGGCAGATCGAGGCCAAGGCGCTCGCCAAGCTCCAGGCCATCGACAAGACGCGGAACCTGCGCAGCCGGGCTCAGTAGTCTCTCCGGACGCGGGGGCGCGTCGACTTCTCATGGATACCGACATTCAGAAGACCGCCGGTGCCGTCACCATCCAGTTGCCCGTAGAGGGCATGAGCTGTGCGGCCTGCGCGGCGCGGGTCGAGAAGGCGCTTGGAGACGTGCCGGGCGTGTCCGAAGCGGCCGTCAACTTCGCCACCGAACGAGCCAGGGTGAGCTATGACCCGGCCAAGGTGGAACCTCGAGAACTCGTCCAGGCCGTTCGCGACGCCGGCTACGGTGTGCGCGTCAAGACTGCTTCATACCCGGTGACCGGCATGTCGTGCGCGGTCTGCGCCGGACGGGTGGAGAAGGCAGCCGGGGGGCTTCCCGGCGTGATCCAAGCGACGGTCAATTTCGCCACCGAGAAGCTCACAGCGAGCTATCTGCCGGATGCTGTCGGTCCTCGAGATATCGCCAAGGTGGTGGCGGAAGCCGGTTACACCATGATGCTACCGGCCGCCGGCGCCTCGCCGGCGGAACCGGGTGCGGCCGCCGAAGCCGCCCGGCGGAAGCACGTGCAGACCCTCCGGGCGAAGTTCATCGTTAGCCTGGCCGTGGGCGCGGTGCTCATGCTCATGATGCTCATCCCCGAGACGTGGCTCAGCATGGATCGGCAGTGGCTGATCATGTTCGTCCTTGCCACCCCGGTTCAGGCCTGGGCGGGATGGCAGTTCTATAAGGGAGCCTGGGCAGGGCTCAAGCACCACACGAGCGACATGAACACCCTCATCGCCGTGGGGACGTCGGCAGCGTACCTCTACTCGGTAGCGGTCACGTTCTTTCCCGGGGCGTTCGAGCGCGCCGCGGGGGCCGGCTTCAAGACAGCCGTGTATTACGACTCGGCGGTCATCATCCTGGGCCTCATCTTGCTGGGCCGCTATCTGGAGGCGCGGGCGAAGGGACAGACCGGAGCGGCCATGCGCAAGCTCATGGGGCTGCAGGCCAAGACCGCGCGAGTGGTCCGCTTCCCGGTGAGAGCCACCCCGAGTGTCGTCGCGCCGGTCTGCGCCGTCACGGGCTCGACGGGCGGCCCAGTAGTGACCGAGGCGGTCGGCACTGCCGACACCGCCGACTGCGCCCTTTCGGCGCCTCCCATCGAGGTGGACATCCCCGTGGAAGAAGTCCAGGTGGGCGACGTGGTGATCGTGCGCCCGGGGGAGAAGGTCCCTGTTGACGGGATCGTGGTCGACGGGCACTCGGCAGTGGACGAGTCCATGCTCACCGGAGAGTCGCTCCCGGTGGAGAAGCGCGAGGGCGACGAAGTGATCGGCGCCACCTTGAACAGGACCGGCTCTTTCCGATTCCGGGCCACGAAGGTGGGTCGGGACACCGCTCTCGCCCAGATCGTGCGGCTGGTGGAAGAAGCCCAGGGCTCCAAGGCTCCCATCCAACGCGCGGCCGACTACATCGCCAGCATCTTCGTGCCGGTGGTGCTTGCCGTGGCGGTCGTCACTTTTCTGATCTGGTTCTTCATCGGGCCGCAACCGCACTTCACGTTGGCGTTGCTGGCGTTCGTCTCGGTGGTCATCATCGCCTGTCCGTGTGCGATGGGATTGGCCACTCCCACCGCCATCGTCGTGGGGACGGGCAAAGGCGCGGAGAATGGGATACTCATCCGCTCGGGAGAGGCTCTCGAGCGTGCCTACAAGCTCGACACGATCGTGCTGGACAAGACCGGGACGCTTACCCAGGGCAAGCCGCAGGTGACGGATGTGATCGTCGTTCGGGCGGCGCCAGCGCCCACTGATGCGGCGCCGATTCCGATGTCTGATAGTACGGACGCGAGGATCCTCACGAAGCCCGAGGCCGAGCTGCTGCGCCTGGCTGCCTCGGCGGAGCGGGGCTCCGAGCATCCGCTGGGCGAGGCCATCGTGGACTATGCGAGGGCGCTTGGCCTCGAGCTTCTCGACGCCGGTCACTTCGAGGCTATCCCCGGTCGCGGTGTGGAGGCGACGATTCCCGACGATGCCGGCGGCCGCGCGGCCGGCGGCGCGGCCGCCGGCGCGGCGAAGCATGTCTTGCTCGGCAATCGTCAGCTGATGGAAGAGCGGGGTTACTCACTGGAAGGGCTTGGCCAGGTCGCGGAACGCCTGGCCACGGAAGGCAAGACTCCGATGTTGATCGCAGAGGACGGGGTGCTCAAGGGCCTCATCGGGGTGGCCGACGTCCTCAAACCCGACTCGGCGGCGGCGGTTCAGAGCCTTCAGTCAGCGGGCCTCGGGGTGTACATGCTCACCGGCGACAACCGTCGCACCGCCGAGGCGATCGCGCGTCAAGTCGGGATCGCGAACGTGCTCGCGGACGTCCTCCCGGACCACAAGGCGCAGGCGATCAAAGACCTCCAGGCGGCGGGCAAAGTGGTCGCCATGGTCGGCGACGGCATCAACGACGCCCCCGCGTTGGCGCAGGCCGATATCGGGATCGCGATCGGCACCGGCACCGACGTTGCCATGGAGACATCGGATATCACGCTCATCCGCGGCGATCTCCTCCCGATTCCGACCGCCATCCGTTTGAGCAGAGCAACTATGCGCATCATCCGCCAGAACTTGGGCTGGGCCTTCGGCTACAACATCGCGCTGATACCGCTGGCGGCTGGGGTGCTGTATCCCGCGTTCGGCATCCTTCTGAACCCGATATACGCGGCGGTGGCCATGGCCTTGTCGTCGGTGAGCGTGCTCTCAAACTCGCTTAGGCTGCGGCGGTTCCGGGTCGGCTGAGTCGCCGCGCCGGTAGTCGTCCCGGCGGATTGTCGTTCGCCTTGGCGGCGCGCGGAGCCTCCTGGTATCATTCTGACCCCTGACGCGGGCGATTAGCTCAGTGGGAGAGCGCTGCATTCACACTGCAGAGGTCACTGGTTCAAATCCAGTATCGCCCACCTATCGTGAATGGG
>JADGPI010000151.1 GCA_017882525.1 Thermoleophilia bacterium | reverse complement strand
TCGATCAGATCGTCATCGGCTCGTGTACCAACGGGCGCTTGGACGACTTGGAGATCGCGGCCCGCATCCTCAAGGGCAAGAAGGTGGCGCGGGGAACCAGGATGCTGGTCTTCCCAGCCTCGTGGCGCATCTACTCGGAGGCGATGAGACGAGGGTACCTGGCGGACCTGACACAGGCTGGGGCGATCATCATGAATCCGGGCTGCGGGTGCTGCCTGCGCGTGCATCAAGGCGCCCTGGGCGACGGCGAGGTGGCATTGGCGACCACCAACCGCAACTTCAAGGGCCGCATGGGCAACCCAAATGCCGAGGTATACCTTTCCTCGCCGGCCACCGCGGCTGCAAGCGCGCTGAGCGGCACCATCACGGACCCACGGAGAGTGCCCGGCGCCACAGCCATTGGGATCGCCTCGGGCCGAGCAGGCGATAGCGCGAAAGGGGATGACTGACATGGCAGAGGTCGCACTGAGGCTCGGTGACGACATTTCCACCGACGCCATCTATCCCGGCCGCTTCATGGCGACCGGCCTTCCCAGTGAGACACCGCAGTACTGCTTTGCCGATCTGAAGGAGTTCAATGCGCGGCTGCGGGAAGGGAAGGTTGCCGCCGGTAGCGTCGTGGTAGGGGACAGTAACTTCGGCACCGGCTCCTCCCGGGAACAAGCCGCCTCCTGTATGAAAGGGTACGACCTCGTGGTCGTAGCGAAGAACTATGCGCGGATCTTCTTTCAGAACTCGTTGAATGTGGGCTTGCGCCTAGTGATCTGCCCGGAAGTGGAAGCCAGTGAGGGAGATGACCTGGAGATCACCACCGACAAGGTCATCAATAGGACGACCGGCAAGAGCTTCGACATCACGCCCCTGCCGCCGGCCAGGCAGGCCATCCTGGACGCCGGGGGCCTCGTGCCGTATGTGCGGAAGAAGCTGCTGGAGGAGCGGGCGGGTTAGGGCCGCCGGGCAGTTCGGTGGAATAGGCGATGAGCGCGAGCGCCGGAATCGGTGGGCGATCAGGCCGGGTCCGGCGCCGCGTCACGTTCGCGTAGTGCGATGCGCGCCCGCCTGCTGCGCAGCCATAGCCAGCCGGTCCGTAGTGCTTCGCCGGTTGTGAAAGCTCCCACGGTCACGTAGAGACCGGGCACGGTTCCCCACACCACGGCGATGACGAGGAACGCGGTGGTCACGCCGAGGAATATGAGCACCGACTCGGTGATGCTGCGGGTCCGCCGACTGTGGAGGATGACTCCCTGGAAGTAGCTCTGGGCTACCGCCAAAGCCGGCATGGGGAGCAGGAACCAGAGGGCGGTCCGCGCCATGGATGGCAGAGGCGGGGCGAGACCGAGGGCTCGACGGAATATGAGACCGGCCAGCGGAGTGGCTGTGAGCAGGACGAGTGCCACAAAGGCCAGCGCGGCAACGGCAATCGCGAACCTCCGTAGTTTGAGTAGCGACCGCCGTTCCTCCGCGAGGGCTACCACCACCTCGTTGTACGCCCCGCCGAAGCTCCGCATGAGGTAGTTGACGCCGGTAACCACCGGCCACGCAGCCAGCGATTCCAGGGCGTGCGGCATGCGGCTCATGGCTGCGCTGCCGATGGGGGTGGCTAGGTAGAAGATCACCTGCGTCAACGAGAGGGGGATGTAGAACTCGAGGAGCGCCCGGGTCGTGAGGGGGAGGCTACCCGATGCAGTGCGACTCATGCGCTTACGGAGGGTACTCTGCACGCTCAGGTGGGCGTACAGGGCCTCAGCCATGACTCCGGCGGTCAGGGCGGAGGCGGCGATCACGATCCCCGAGAACGATCCCACAAAGTACCCGACGACGAGCACGGTGACGTCGGCGGCAAAGCGGACCGCGGTGCCGAAACCCACCAGGATCGAGCGTCCATAACGGATGAGCACCCCCTGGTTGAATCTCCGATAGGCGATGGACCAGGTCCAAGGGATCATGATGAATAGTCCGATGCGCCCCGGTTGGATCACCTCCGGGGGGGCATGGATGAGGTCGCGCGCGATGAAGTAGTAGAGCGGGGTGGCGACCGTCAGGATGTGGAGCACGGTGAGGGCGGCGCCCAGCCACATCATGAAACGGCGCAGCTTGACGTACGAGTCCCAATCCCGGCTCAACGCCGTGGACGCGGCGAGCAACATGATGACCGGCCCCTCGATGAGCACCGCCAACGGAAAAACGAGCCCGCCATAGGCCGCCAAGTTGACCTTGGGCTCCGCAAGACGTGCCACGACGGCGCTTATCGCCGGCCCCTCGAATCCCATAAGCATCCAGCTGGCGGCCAACGGCCACCATGTCTTGAGGATGCGGCGGTACCGCAAAGGCGCAGGCCGAGCGGGCTGGGCGGTGATGGTGGCGTCGTTTGAGGTCGTCATGGCAGAGACCAATATTCCCCCATGCAAAGCCTTACATCAAACGTGACGGGTTTCCGGGGGTGACAATCGCGGGAAGACCATGGTATCCGGATGACGCGAGGCAAGAGGGGATAAAGCAATGAGACCGAGAGAGATACGCCCCGGGGTGTCCTGGGTGGGAGCTGTCGACTGGGACCGGCGGCTGTTCGACTCGCTGATCCCGCTCGAGCAAGGCACAAGCTACAACTCGTATCTGGTCGAGGGCACCGAGAAGACTGCGCTCCTCGACACCGTGGATCCGAGCAAGACCGGGACTCTTCTCCAGGCTTTGGAGAACGTGGGCAAGGTCGATTTCGTCGTGGCCCATCATGCCGAGCAGGACCATTCGGGGTCCCTGCCCGTGGTCCTGGCGCGCTACCCAGAGGCCACCGTGCTGTGTTCCCCCAAAGCGGTGGAGCTGTTGTCGGCTCATCTACATATCCCCGAGGAGCGCATGCGGGCGGTGGAAGATGGGGAGGTTCTGGAACTGGGAGGCAAGACTCTACGATTCGTGCACACCCCCTGGGTCCACTGGCCGGAGACGATGTCCAGTTTCCTCGAGGAAGATCGGGTCCTGTTCAGCTGCGACCTGTT
Source organism: Thermoleophilia bacterium (assembly GCA_017882525.1). Classification (GTDB taxonomy): domain Bacteria; phylum Actinomycetota; class Thermoleophilia; order RBG-16-64-13; family RBG-16-64-13; genus Chersky-299. The sequence continues at coordinate 2,228 of JADGPI010000151.1, read as the reverse complement.
CGGCTCCCACCTGGCTACGTCCGACCTTTTCGCGGCGGAAGACGAGGTGTTCACACTCGCGAAGCGATATTACGCGGAGATCATGATGCCCTTGCGCGCGGCCGTCCATAAGAACGTGGACAAAGTGGCGGCGCTCTCCCCGGTAGTGGTCGCACCGAGTCACGGGCCGCTCTATTCCCGTCCGGAGTTCATCATAGATGCCTACCGCAGTTGGGTGGATGGGCCTTCGCGGAACCTGGTCGTGCTGCCGTATGTCACCATGCACGGCAGCACCCTGGCGCTGGTGGAGCACTTTGCCGGTGCCCTCATCGAACGCGGGGTGAAGGTGGAGCGCTTTGATCTTACCGGGGTGGACCTGGGCCGGCTGGCCGCCTCCCTCGTGGATGCAGCGACCCTTGTCTTGGCTACGCCGACCGTGCTCACGAACCCGCACCCGCTGGCGGCGTCGGCGTTATACCTGGTGAATGCGCTACGGCCTCCGTTGAAGTTCATGTCGCTGCTGGTGTCGTACGGATGGGCGACGAACGCCGTAGAGACTGCGAAGACGCTCACCGGAGCGCTGAAAGCCGAGATGATTCCCCCGGTCATCGTCAAAGGCCTGCCCACCGAGAAGGATCTCTTGCTGGTGACTGAGTTGGCCGCGGCTATCGCGGCGCGGCACGAGGACCTTGGCGCGGCGCTATAATGCGCACGCTGCAGAGGCGTGGTCGATCGCGAAGACGGTGAACGGAGAGGGCGGAGATGATTCTTAAGCTGGGGATTCCTAAAGGCAGCCTGGAAATGGCCACTCTCGACCTCTTCCGGAGGGCTGGGTTCAATATCACTACCAGCAGCCGCTCGTATTTTCCGGTGGTGGACGACCCAGAGGTGGAGTGCGTCCTCATCAGGGCGCAAGAGATGGCGCGCTACGTGGAGAACGGCCTGCTGGACGCCGGCATCACCGGGCTGGATTGGGTGCTGGAGAACGACGCTCACGTGCGGGCGGTAGCCGATCTCGTGTACGCGAAACAGAGCTTCGGGAAGGTGCGCTGGGTACTCGCGGTGCCGGAAGCATCGACGTTCCACACCGTGAAGGACCTGCAGGGCAAGATCATCGCAACGGAGCTTGTGGCGACCACCAAACGTTACCTGGCGGCAAACGACGTGAGCGCCAAAGTGGAGTTCAGCTGGGGCGCGACGGAGGTCAAGCCGCCGGAGCTGGCGGACGCCATCGTGGAGGTGACCGAGACGGGGAGCTCGTTGCGGGCGAACAAGCTGCGTATCATCGATACCGTCCTGGAGTCGAACACGCAGTTCATCGCGAACGAGGGCTCCTGGAATGACAGCGAGAAGCGGCGCAAGATCGAAGACATGGCAATGCTCCTCGAGGGTGCCATGGCGGCTCTTGGGAAGGTCGGACTGATGCTCAACGTGCGCCGGGAAGACCTCTCTGTCGTGCTGGATGTGCTCCCGGCACTGCGCAACCCGACGATCTCCACCCTCAGCGACGAGGAGTGGCTCGCGGTGAACACTATCCTCGACGAGTCGACGGTGAGGACCATAATTCCCCGCCTGAAAGAAGCCGGGGCCCAGGGGATAGTGGAGTACCCACTCAACAAGATCGTCATGTGACGAGGCGGCCCGCCGAGAGGACTAGCGGGCCGCCTCGGAAACCGCGAACCCAAGCGTGAAACATGAGCGCTCGGGTTCGCCCGGTAGCAGTGCGGTCGAGAGGCCTGAGTTGTGCTACCCCAGGATCGCCGCCAGATCTTCTTCCGGTGTGGTAATGGTCTTGAGGCCGAAACTATCCACGATGAACTTGCCCACATCTGGGGTGAGGAACGCCGGGAATGTCGGGCCGAGCCTGATGTCTTTGAGTCCGAGATACAGCAGCGTCAATAGGATCGACACCGCCTTCTGCTCGTACCACGACAAGATCAAGCTGAGCGGGAGCTCGTTCACGCCCACCTTGAATGCATCCGCGAGGGCGAGGGTCACCTGGATGGCCGAGTAGGCGTCGTTACGTTGGCCCATGTCGAGCAGCCGTGGTATGCCGCCGATGGTGCCGAGGTCCTGGTCGTAGAAACGGTACTTTCCGCAAGCCAACGTCAGGATGACCGTATCCTTGGGAGCTTGCTCGGCGAACTTCGTGTAATAGTTGCGTCCGGGTTTGGCGCCGTCGCATCCGCCGACGAGGAAGAAATGGCGGATCTTGCCGGCCTTCACCAGGTCGACGATGGTCGCCGCAT
>JADGPI010000150.1 GCA_017882525.1 Thermoleophilia bacterium | reverse complement strand
GTCCGCACGGACACTCGTCCAAGTAGAAGTTGCGAGTCTCGGTCACGCCAGTCGGCAGTGTAGACGCCCTCGGACACGTGTGTCGCCTCTCTGCCAGTGCTGTTTCGTGATAGAATGAGGCCAACACCAAGAGCGTTAGCGAGCGTCTCCGAGCGCCGACCCCATCGCGGGTTCGGCGCTTTTCGTGTTAGGAGGCCTTGATGATCCAGCCCGCGTCGATACCGGCGAACACGATCTCCGTGGAGACGGTGGGGCTACCCACGAGCTGCGCCCGGACCCTGCCAACCCACGTCGGATCAGCGATGCAGAGAGCGAAGCACTGACACGCAGCGTCAGAGAGTACGGGATGGTCCAACCGATCATCGCCCGGCGGGAGGATCGGACCGTCATCGGCGGCCACCAGCGGCTCGTGGCCGCTCGCCGGCTCGGCATGAAGACCGTTCCGGTGGTGTTCCTGGACCTCTCCGTCGAGCAGGCCCGGGTTCTCAACCTTGCTCTCAATAAGATCTCTGGCGACTGGGACCAGGAGCTCCTTGCCCGCCTGCTCGCAGACCTCCAGACCGTGCCCGACCTCGACCTCTCGCTCTCCGGCTTTGATGACGACGAACTGAAGAAGCTGCTCAAGTCACTCGAACACAGGGAGAAGCGCGACCGCCCCGAGACCTTCGACCTGGCGGCCGCGCTCGAGGCCGCCGACACCGCTCCGGCGCGCACACAGCCCGGTGATGTCTGGCTCCTTGGCGAACACCGCCTCTGCTGCGGAGACTCGACGGACAGCGCGAACGTGGCGCGCCTCATGGCGGGCAAGACGGCGGCGATGGCGTTCGTGGACCCGCCCTACAACGTGGACCTCGGCAACCACGGCGGCCAGCAGCGTGGTCAGCGCAAGCGCACCATCGCCAACGACGACCTCGATCGCGAGGCCTGGCGGGCCTTCGTCGAGGGCTGGGCGACCAACCTCCTCGCCAGCGTCGATGGCGCCATCTACATCTGCATGAGCACGAAGGAGTGGGGCTCGGTCTCGACCATCCTCGAAGAGCTTGGCGGCCACTGGTCGGACACGATCATCTGGGCGAAGGACCGCTTCGTCCTTGGGCGCGCGGACTACCAGCGCCAGTACGAGCCGATCTGGTTCGGCTGGCGGGAGGGGGCCAAGCACCATTGGTGTGGCGACCGCGACCAGGGCGACGTCTGGACGATCGCACGGCCGGCCGAGTCCGACCTTCATCCAACGATGAAACCGCTGGCCCTGGTGGAGCGCGCGATCACCAACAGCAGCCGCGCGGAGGACGTCGTCCTCGACCTCTTCCTCGGCTCCGGCACGACCCTCATCGCGGCCGAGCGAACAGGACGCATCTGCTACGGCCTGGAGCTGGACCCACACTATTGTTCCATCGTGCTGGCGAGATGGGAGGCATTTACCGGAGGCAAAGCGGAGAAAGTGGTGGGCTCGTGAGTACCTGGGCCCTCGATAAGCAGAGCTACTTTCTGGGAGACGGGAGTCACCCATGAGGAGCCTGTCTATGCGCAGCTGCCGCTTCATCCGCACGGATGGCTCTCCCTGCCGATCGGCCCCCATCCGGGGTGAAGACTACTGCTTCTGGCACTCCCCTGCTCACGCCGAGGAGGCTGACGAGGCCCGCCGTCTGGGAGGCCTCAGGCGAAGAAAAGAGCGCACCGTCGCCGGCGCCTATGAGTTCCAAGGGCTGGCCACCGTGGCCGACATCCGCCGACTGCTGGAGGTGGCGGTCATCGACACTCTTTCTCTAGAGAACTCAGTGGCCAGATCTCGGACACTCGCCTATCTCGGCCAGACCGCTCTTAAGTGTTTGGAGACGGGAGAGCTGGAGGAGCGCCTGGCTCTTCTGGAGGCGGCCGTCAAGAGCCGAGACCTCTCCCCCGCCTCGGACTTCGACTTCGATCTCGATCTCGATGAAGACCACGACCCCAAGGAGCTGATGCCATGACTCTTGCGAAACGTGCCGCGAGCCTCGAAGAGAGTCTCACTCCCAAGGAAGCCATCATCCTCTGGATGCGGGAAGTCCATGAGTTCGGCTCCCTCTTTGACTACGGTCGCTGGCTTATCGATCAGCCAGACGACGTCTGCCCTCTCATGCGCATGCCCGCTCAGGTGGTGGCCGCCGTTCGTAGCCAACACAAGGGGGTTCCCGACATAAGACTGCACAACGAGTTCTACCGGGCCCAGAAGGACGTGCTCTTCCTCTACTACCTTCATCAGCAGGTCAACGTGCGCTTCCTCACCGAAAAAGAAGCGCTCTACCTTCGAGTGATCCTTCTCATCCGGCAGATGCGCTTGCTCATCCACGAAAAACATGCCCGCGACCAGGTGAGGCTCGATCGGGTCAACTTCGAAGCGAGCAAGCGCCGCAGGCCGGGAAAGACGGAGCTCGCGATGACCAAGACCTACCGCGCTCACGTGGAGGTATGGCCCCAGGAGACCAAAGATGTCCTTGCCCGCATCCTTGAGTTCCAAGAAGCCGTCCGCCTTCTTTCCGGCCGCTACTTCTCGGGCGAGGAGATCCTCTTCCCGGAGGCCCGTGAGGGTCTCGCGTGGAACCTGGAGATCATCGGCAACTTGGAAGAGCAGTACTACGACTCCATTCTGGGCGGAGTGCCGGAAGACGACAAGGGGTTCCAGACGTACATCGTGGGGCTTCTGGACCGTAACGCCGAAGTGAGCAAACGTGAGCTGCCGGCCGTGCTCGGGCCGGGCAGTCCCGACGTCTCTGGGGGGGCTAAGGCTCTCGCCGAACAGTTCATCCTCATGGCCAAGGCGGAAGCCCTGGAGAAGTTGGGCGAGTGCCGCGCCGCCGAGGCCCTCGCAGAGAAACTCGTGCGGGAGCACGTGAGCTGAATCCCTGTGACCCTCTGAGCGGAAACCACGCTACCCACACCATGCAGATGGTGATGGTTACCTCCCAAACTTGCTGGAGGGACAAGAACATGAGTCGGCGGGTCGGTTGACAATTTCCCTTAAGGCTCCGGGCCTACCTGCCGACGCACATTCATGTGTCCTCCTCGTTCGTGCGCGAAGGTCTCCGGGTCGCCCGGAGGCCTTCGCCTTTCTTCCCTGCTGCCCTTGGCATCCACGCGTTTGCCGAGCCCACCAATGCGATCCCGAAGGCGCGGGACAGATCCTATGATGCAATCACTGGCGAGTCGACCTGCACTGGTACTTCGACTCCAAGAGGGGCGCTGGGGGCCCACACCATGGCATCGTGGTGACCCACGACGGCTGCAACCGATACATCTTGGGCGCTCCCGGCTTCCGCTGAAACGTGACGAGCTGCACGTGTTGAGCCAGGTTCGGCAGCGCTCTCGCGTCCGTGATGGCACCCGTTACGCCGCGGGCCAATACGCCCGCGCTTTGTGCCTGGCACCGGCGTCGCATGACTCGGTGGGCGGCTTCACCCAACC
>JADGPI010000149.1 GCA_017882525.1 Thermoleophilia bacterium | reverse complement strand
ACCCGCTGGATCTCTGTCTCGCGTCCGATGACCGGGTCGAGCCGGTCCTCCTCGGCGTACTTGGTGAGGTTGCGGCCGAACTGATCGAGTACTTTGGAGCTCTTGCGGTCCTTGCCGCCCTCGGCGGGCTCCGCGGGGGCGGTGCCCCGGGCCGGCCGCTTAGTGGGGCCGGACAGCACTTTCATGACTTCCTGACGCGCGCGGTCGGCGTCGACGTCGAGGTCGTTGAGGATGCGCGCGGCTACGCCCTCGCTCTCCCGCATGAGACCGAGCAGGATGTGCTCCGTCCCGATGTAGTTGTGACCCAACGATAGCGCTTCACGCAAGGCCAGTTCCAGCACTTTCTTGGCGCGCGGAGTGAACGGGATCTGTCCCTGCGACTCGTGCTCGCCCTCGCCCACGATGCGGGCGACTTCGCCGCGCACCTCTTCCAGGTTGACTTCCAGGGTGCCCAGCACCCGCGCCGCCACCCCGTCGGCTTCGCGCAAGAGCCCCAGCAGAAGATGCTCCGTTCCGATGTAGTTGTGGTGGAGCATCCGGGCTTCTTCTTGGGCCAGGACTATGACCTGCCGGGCTCTCTCTGTGAACCTTTCAAACATCACTGCTTTCTCCTATCACCGGACGCTCGAGCCGGCGAATACGTCGCGCATCACTCGGGCCCGGATCTCATCTATTTCGGGACTCTCCAGCATATCTGTCTTAACGTCCATATGGTCCAATACGATGTGGGCCGGCTGCAGCCTGCTCATGAGACCGAACGCCGATTCTACGGCAAGAACCGAACACTCGACCAGCCCCTGCTCCACACCGACCTGAGCGGCCGAGATAAGGTTCACCGCCTCCTGGAACGACATGCTCCAGGCATGTTGGGCCACGCCGATGGCGCGGCCGATCTGATCTTTGGCCTGCAAGGGGTGCTCACGCATGAGCATCTTCCTCACCGACCGTTCCTTGGCCGTGATATTCCGCGCCATCGCCTCGACTTCGAGGACGATCTCGCTCTCCGGTCCGGTCTGCCGGGTGACGTTGGAGATCTGCACCACGCCGCCTGCGCCGCCCCACAACGGAGCGAGGCCCAGACCGTGCCCCACCAACTCGAGGGCGGTCGCCGCGAGCTTGCCGGTAAGCATCAGTGCCGGGAGATGCAGGGTCGCGTACGCTCGGAGTCCCGTGCCCGCCTTGGCGGGATACGCCGTGAGATAACCCCACCGGGGATCGAACGCGTACGACACCGAGGATTCCAGCCGGTCGTCCAGCACGCTGAGAAGCGACCAGAGCGGCTCGAGCTGCTCACCTTCACGGAAGCCGATGAGGTTGAAGTGGTCCACGCCGTTGATCTCGAGCGAAGCCTCGTTGTCGCCATACACGGCGAACCCCCGGCCCTCCCCCGCCTCTTCTGAGAACGCCGGCGTCATCAGCCCGCGCTCCACGAGGTGAGTGATCTCCACCGTCGACATGTCGTCGATGTCGTACACCCGCCAGGGACGTTCCCACTGCTCGCCTTTGAGAGTGCCGAGCACCTCGGACCGAAGCTCTTCGAGCGACGTGGAGTCTTCCGCGTGGCAGAAGCGCCTGTTCGCGTCGTTGCGGCTGAGAGACATGGCCGAAGCGGTGACGGTCTGGGTGGTCATGCCTCTCCCCCGCCCATCCTCTGCCCGAGCTCGGCCAGCCGGTCGCGGACACCCGCGGCTTCTTCGAAGCGCTCGTGCTGCACCAACTCGCGGAGCATCCGCTCGAGCCTCATCATCTCGTGACGCAGGTTGTCGCTTTCCGGACCGCGTAGCGGCACCTTGCCCAAATGCTCCACCGGCTCTGCCTCGCGGCGTACCGTGGTCTCCAGATGTTCCGCGAACACCCGATAGCAGTTGGGGCAGCCCACCATGCCCGATTCCTTGAGGTCGCTCAGCGTGGTGCCACATACACCGCAGAAGCTCTCTTCGTGGTTCACGGCGGAACCTCCGGTCGCTTCTTCATGGTCGGGCGACGTCTTCTTGACGAAGCCGCGCAGCACCGACGGAACGGCCAGCACTAAGGCCAGGCCATCGGTCTGCTCGGCTGCCAGCTCTTCCGCGCAGTGCGCGCAGAGATGCGTGTGGCTGATAGTCCCGTCCACCACTCTCAGAAGATGCATGGTAGCCGGCTCTTCCCCGCACAGCTCACAATCGGCGGAGCCGTTGAGGTCGAGGTTCCAATCGGGCGATTCGTCTGCAAACACCCGGGCCTCCTATAAACAGCGAACCGGAAATACCGGTCGCCCACCGGCGGAAAAAGTACGGGGAAACTCGGCGCGTACTCCGCCGGGAAACGTCGTTCAATTACTGTGGAAATTGTAGCATAAGCGTGTTCTCGGCTACGCTTTTGAGACTGCGCGCATACCCCGGGGGGTTCCCCGGAAAACGCGCGTCGAGCGGGGTCTTCGTGACTCTTGTGATAAATCGCCGACATCTGGACATAATGTGTTTACAGCATGCATGTGGCGCGCCAAAGAACTAGTCAGCGAGGCAACCAGATGAGGATCAGCCAATTCGGAGCACCCACCGTCTTTCTCTCCTCCAACGTCGTCCTTGTGGGAACGGCCGAAGAGGGCGGGTATGTGGCGGTCAACGTTCCGGTGAAGATCGAAGACCGAGGTGAGCAAGATGGTCCGCTGGTGGCCCGCCTCCACCCGCGTGAAGCCACGCGTGTGGAGGGGAGAGCGGTCGAGAACCGCACCCCGCCCAGCTGGCTCCTCTTCAGGATCCCGCGCGACCTTTGTTCCGAAGGCAGCTCCCTGACGTTCTCCGCGGCCGTGGACGAGGATGTGCTTTGGCAGAAAGAGTACCGAGTCGTGTGGCACGACCGCTTTCCCGGACTCATGCCCGCACCCTTGTGAGGATATCCTTGAACGATGAACGCTTTCCAGCATCACATCCGCCTCGTACGCCATGACGAAGGCGAACTCGTGCTGGCCATCATCAACGAGGCCGCGGAACGCTACCACGGCGTGATCCCGGCCGACTGCTGGCACGACCCCTACTTTTCCGCCGATTATCTGGCAAGCGAGACCGCAGCGGGGGTGCGGTTCTTCGGCCATGACGCCGGTGAGGGCCTGCTTGGGGTGATGGGTGTGCAAGACGTGGACGACGTCACACTCATCCGGCACGCCTATGTTCTGCCGTGCGCCCAGCGCGGCGGCATCGGGAGCGGGTTGCTCCTCTCGCTACTCGCCACCATCGACAAGCCGGTGCTCATCGGCACATGGGCCGACGCAGTTTGGGCTGTGGCGTTCTATGAGAAGCACGGGTTTGCGTGTGTGAGCGTGGACGAGAAGACGCGCTTGCTACGCCGCTACTGGGACATCCCGGAACGCCAGGTGGAGACTTCGGTGGTGCTCGCGAGAAGCTACTAGTGCTCGGGCCTCAGCTGCGGGAAGAGGATGACGTCCCTGATGGACTCGACGCCCAGCAGGAGCATCACCAGGCGGTCGATGCCTATGCCCAGGCCACCCGCCGGCGGCATGCCGTATTCCAGGGCGCGCAGGAAATCCTCGTCGAGCACATGGGCCTCCTCGTCGCCCGCGGCCTTGTTCTTGACCTGGTCCTCGAAGCGCCTGCGCTGATCCATGGGGTCGTTCAGTTCGGAGAAGGCGTTGCCGCATTCCCGGCCGCCGATGATGGGCTGGAAGCGCTCCACCAGGCGGGGATCGTTACGATGCGACTTGGCGAGCGGGCTGAGCTCCAGCGGATAGTCGATAGCGAACGTGGGCGAGATGAGCTTGGGCCACACGGCGTGCTTGAGCGCCTTGTCGACGAGGGTGGCGAAGGTGTCGCGCTTCTCCACCTCGATGTGGCGGTCGAGCAGGGCCTGCTTGCCCTTCTGTGGGTCGTCGCGGATCTCCAACAGCGACAGCCCCACATGCTCCTTTAGCAGCGAATCGATGGTCCGGCGCGGCCACGGCGGAGCCAGGTCCACGGAATGCTCGCCTATGACGATCTGAGTGGTGCCGACCACATCTTTGGCCAGCGCGGGGATCATGTTCTCGACCAGCTCCATGATGGCGTGGTAGTCAACGTAGGCCCAGTAGAGCTCCATCATGGTGAATTCCGGGTTGTGGACCGGCGAGATGCCCTCGTTCCGAAAGTTCTTGCCTATCTCGAAGATGCGGTCGAACCCGCCTACCAGCAACCGCTTGAGGTACAGCTCGGGAGCGATACGCAGGTAGAGGTCGGTGTCGAGCGCGTTGTGATGCGTGACGAACGGCCGGGCCAGAGCTCCTCCGGGAAGAGGCTGCAAAATCGGCGTTTCTACCTCCACGAACCCCTGGCTCTCCAGGTAGCGGCGCATGGAGGAGACCAGCTTGCCCCGGGCCCGAAGCTGCCAGGCCACATCCGGGTTGGCCACCAGGTCCACATAGCGTTGGCGGTAGCGGGTCTCCCGGTCTTGCAGGCCGTGGAACTTCTCCGGGAGCGGACGCATCGCCTTGGTAAGCAGGGTCCAGGAATCGGCGAACAGGGTGAGCTCGCCGCGCCGGGTACGAAACACGTGGCCTTCGGCCCCGATGATGTCGCCGATGTCGAGGCTGCCAAGCTGGGCGAACGATCCTTCGCCGAGAGCGTCGACGGTGCCGTATATCTGGAGGTCGTCCCAGCCGTCGCGCAGAGTGAGGAAGGCGGCCTTGCCGTGCTCCCTGCGGCCCATGACCCGCCCGGCGACGCGGTAGTGGCTGCCTTCAGCCTTCTGGCCCGTCTCCAACGTCGAATACAGCTCGGTTATCTCACCCAGCGGAGTCCGGCCCTCGAAGCTCCGCGCATAGGGCTCCACGCCCTCCTGCCGCAGCCGATCAACCTTGGCGAGCCGGTCCCTCTCCCACTCCGGGAGGTCCATATGTCACATCTTTCCTATCGCGAGTATCTCGAGATCCAGGGCGCCGACGGGGATGTTGACCGTCACGACCTCGCCCACTCTCTTGCCTAGGATGGCCTGCCCCACCGGCGATTCGTTCGACAGCTTTGCCTTGGCCGGATCGGCCTCGGCGGAGCCCACGAGCGTGTATATACGGATGTCGCCGGCCTTCTTGTCGCGCAGTGTGACGGTGGTCCCTACGCTCACCCGGTCGGTGTCGATCTCGGATTCCTTGATGACCCGGGACCGGCGCAACTTCTCCTGCAGCGTGCTGATACGGTGCTCGAGCAACGCCTGATCGTTCTTGGCGTCGTCGTACTCGGAGTTCTCGGAGATGTCCCCGAACTCGCGGGCCTGACGGATTCGCTCGGCGACCTCTTCGCGCTT
>JADGPI010000020.1 GCA_017882525.1 Thermoleophilia bacterium | reverse complement strand
GTGAAGGCGTTCGAGGAAGAAGCCATCGCCAAGGGCTCGGCCGCCATCTCCTACAACGGGAAGATGGTGGACACCCCGGTCTACTTGAACGCGAAAGACATCCTGGCGGCTCACGAAGAGATATCAGCCAAGGACGCGCTCGGGAAGTAGGTGGGCCGATCTCAACGGGCCGTGTGGCTACTACACGGAGATCACAAAGATATTCGCCGTCCAAGTGGAACCGTCGCGAGCCCTGGAGAAGGCCTTCGCCACGGCGCTCGAGTGCCAGCACATGATCGCTGCGTGGGAGCGCTTCAGGACCGTGGTCGTCGCCGGGTTGCTTTCGCCGGCCGCCCTCTCTAGTCTTCATGGGGACTACTGAGAGGAACCACGCTTGGACACCATTCAGATCCGCCCGGTCGACGAATCGGAGCTTCCCGAGGCGGTGCGGACTTCATACCGTGCCTTCGGCACCTCGCCCACCCAGGCCGATCACGACTACTTCCGGTCGGACTCGGAGCAGGCGAGGACTCTCTGCGCCCTGGACGGCGACCGTATAGTAGGGGTCTCGACGGCGCTGTCTCTCGAGCTGTCTTTGCCAGGGTCCGTCACGTGCGCCGCAGGAGGTCTTGCCTGGCTCACCGTGCTTCCCACGTACACGCGCCGGGGTATCCTGCGGGGCCTGATGCGGGAGCAGCTTGCGGACGTCCAGCGCCGGCAGGAGCCGGTGTCGGTGCTCACGGCTTCCGAGGGCGAGATCTACGGCCGCTTCGGCTTCGGGCCGGCTGCCTATGTGATGGGTTTCAGCGTCGAGCGGGTCCACGCCGGCTTTGCTCATGCGCCGGAGCCCATAGGGCGGATCGTGATGATGGAGAAAGCAGAGGCCCTTGCCACACTGCCGGCATCATACGAGCGGTTTCGTTCGTCCCGCCCGGGCAGCGTGAGCCGGCCGGAGTACTGGTGGGCCGGCTATCTGGCCGACGCTCAGCACTACTTCCTGGGCAGGGAAGGCGCGAGCGAGATGTTCCACGTGGCTCATGAGGATCCGTCCGGGGTGATCGACGGCTATGTGAGCTACCGCATGAAGCCCGAGTGGGCGGCTGGGCAACCTCGGTACACGTTGACGGTGATGGAGCTGGTGGCCGGGACGCCTCAGGTCTACGCTCAGCTATGGAAATACTGCTTCGGCGTGGATCTTGTCCACGAGGTCTCGTTTCCGAAGGGAATGGTGGACGAGCCGCTGCGCTGGCTCCTTGCCGATCCGAGACGATTCCGGGTGGCGGCGCTGACGGATTTCCTATGGGCGAGGCTCGTGGATATCCCAGAGGCCCTGGAGTCCCGGGCCTACCGGTCCGTGGGAGCGGTGGTGATGGAAGTGAGCGATCCTTTCCTTCCTGAGAACAGCGGGCGCTACGAGTTGGTGGTGGAGCGGCCGGTCCCCGGAGGAGCCCGATGCGCCCCGACCACGCGGGATCCCGACCTCGAGCTGGACGTGGCCGAGTTGGGATCGGTCTACCTGGGAGGGGTGAGCTTCACCGCCCTTGCCGCCGGCGGCAGAGTCAGGGAACTCAGCGGGGGTGCCGCGGCCAAGGCCGCCCGCATGTTCGGTGTTGAGGTGAGCCCCCACTGCACCACCAAGTTCTAGGCCGCGTCTGTCCTTGCGGTGCCGGTCCTCGTGGCCGTCGGGCGGAGCACTCTCTGCCGATCGGGCATCGGCTCCGGTGATAGAATCGCGGCTCCCGGCAGGTGCGCCGCACTCGCTGCCGCCATCCGATCGAAGCTAGGGGCCACCCGCGTGAACCTGACCGTTGTCGCACATGCTGGACTCCTCGGCCCCTCGGCGGGCGCAAAGGCACAGTTCTCCGAGCGCCGCGACCTCGAGTTCGCGTCCGCCGAAGTCACGGTCGTCCAAGTGCTCCAGAAGGTGGGGATCGACCGCGGCAGCGTTGGAGTCATGCTGGTCAAAGGCGAACCCGCGGGAGATGAAGACACTCTGGCCAACGGCGCGCAACTTGACCTCTATCCTTTCTTCGGCGGTGGATGAGCAGTCGGGGGACTCGCCCCTGACCGGCAAAGTGCCGTTTTTCGGGAAGCTCGCTTTTGTAGATCTGACCCGAGAGACGGTCGTGCTCCGCGATATCCCGGCGGACCATTTTCGGACATACCTAGGCGGCCCCGGGCTGGTCCTCGGGGAGTTGTTACGCCTTATCCCGGCCGGCGCCGACCCTCTGGGCCCGGAAAACGTGCTGGCTTTCTCTCCTGGCCTGCTGGCGGGGGCTCAAGTGCCCGGGTTTCCGCGTTTCACCGTGCTGGCTCTCTCGCCTCTCACTGGAGCGCTTGGCAAGTCGGAGGCCGCCGGCTACTTCGCTCCAGAGCTGAAGAAGGCCGGCATCGCGGCCATCCTGGTCCAAGGTCGGGCCGAGTCGCCGGTGTATCTGTGGGTGACCGGTCAGGGTATCGAGATCAGACCCGCGGCACACATTTGGGGCGCCGATCCCAAAGTAGCTCAGGGGATCATCAGAGCCGAGGTGGGCGAACCGCGCGCGCGGACCGCTTCCATCGGCATCGGCGGGGAGAACCTGGTCTCTTTCGCTGGGATCGGCAACGATCTCAGTCACTTCAACGGTCGCAATGGGCTGGGCGCGGTCATGGGGTCGAAGAACCTCAAGGCCATCGCCGCGCGGGGCGCCGGCGACCTGGATGTCGCCGACGCGGACCGTATGCGCGAGCTCTATCGCACGGCATCTGACCTCGCAAAGACGAACCCGCTCACTCGGACTCTTCACGAACTGGGGACTCCCGCCGGGATGGAGCTCAGCAACGCGGCCGGTTGCCTTCCCACCAACAATTGGCAGAGCGCGGTCTTTGCCGATGTGGACAAGATCGGGGCGCGGAGGCTCACGGATGAGTTCCTGGTCAAGCCGGGCGGCTGCTATATGTGCCCGGTCCGCTGCAAGCGGTTGGTCAAGGTAGACGATCCCCTTTTCGCGGTGGACACCGAATTCGGAGGTCCCGAATACGAGACGCTCGCCGCCCTGGGGTCGAACTGCGGCGTCAATAGCCTGGAAGTGATCATCAAGGCCAACGAACTTTGCAACATCTACACCATCGATACCATCTCGGTGGGCATGACGATCTCCTTCGCCATGGCCTGCTACGAAGCCGGTCTGTTGACTGCTGAGGACACCGCCGGGCTCGAGCTGCGGTTCGGCAACAACGATGCGATCTTGCCGCTCATCGAGGACATCGCACGGCGCCGTGGCCCACTCGGCAGGCTCCTCGCCGATGGGTCGGCCGTCGCCGCCAGGCGGATCGGGAACGGAGCTGAGCAGTTCCTTCTGACGGTCAAAGACCAGGAGATCCCCATGCATGATCCTCGGGTCAAGACCGGGCTCGGACTTCAATTCGCCCTTTCACCGATGGGCGGGGATCATTGGTTCGCCCAGCACGATCCCTTCTTTGCGACCGAGACAAGTGCCGGGACGGTCGCGTTCGCGTCCATCGGTCTGGACGAGGTCGTCTCTCCCCTGGACCTTGGACCCGACAAGGTACGGATGGTCGCGCGCTCGAGTTTTCTGCACGGGCTTTATGACGACCTGGGCGTCTGCATCTTCGCGGCGGTCGCTCGGAGCATGACGCCCCTGGATCTCATCGTGGGCATGGTTAACGCGGCGACTGGTTGGCAGGCCTCCTTGCCCGAGCTGCTCCGCGCGGGCGAGCGGACGAACACCCTCTACCGCCTGTTCAACCATCGACACGGTGTGAGGGCCGACCGGGACACCTTGCCCAGCCGGTTCTTCAAGCCGTTCGCCGACGGCCCGCTGGCGGGGAAACAGGCCCTGGATCCGCTTGAGTTTGCTCAGGCCGTGCGCCTCTACTACGCCATGGCGGGCTGGGACCCGGAGACCGGGGTTCCCACACATGATACGTTGCATTCTCTGGGGCTAGGAGGGTTCGTCGACCTTCTCTAGTATCCCGTTGCCCGACCTGCCACGGACGTAGCGCGGGCGCTTCCTCCAGCACGGAGGGGCGCCGCGGGCACGGCGGAACAGGGCCTCTGAGAGGCTGCGGCCTTTGTTGAAATGCCTTTGGCGTTCGGGTATTATCCGAGTTCGCCTCGGCGCGGCGTTCGCGCGTGGGGGGGTGCCCGAGTGGCCAAAGGGAGCAGACTGTAAATCTGTCGGCGTAGCCTTCGGAGGTTCAAATCCTCCCCCCCCCACCATCACGATCCGTCGGCAGCTAAAGGTGACATGGCGGCCAAGGGCGGCTGTCAGACGGGCCTCCATAGCTCAGTTGGCAGAGCACTTCCATGGTAAGGAAGGGGTCTTCGGTTCAAATCCGAATGGGGGCTTTTGGCCCGTGGCGGCGTAGCTCAGTTGGTCAGAGCAGCGGAATCATAATCCGCGAGTCGGAGGTTCGAGTCCTCCCGCCGCTACCTCGTTTTGTGGTAGCATGCTGGGACGTTTTTGACTAGGAAGTGGTGAAGTAATGCGCGTGCGAGTGATCATGGCTTGCCAAGAGTGCAAGCGGCGTAATTACAATACTATGAAGAACAAGCGTAACGATCCCGAGCGGATTGAGCTGCGCAAGTACTGTAAGTGGTGTGACGTTGTCACACTCCATAAAGAGACCAAGTAAGTAGGTCGGGCGTAGGGCAGTAGCTCCAACGGTAGAGCGCCGGTCTCCAAAACCGGTTGTTGGGGGTTCGAATCCCTCCTGCCCTGCCATTTTTCCTCGGGTGAGGAGCAAGAAGCAGGCGATGGCGAAGATCATGAGTGACAAAGGCAGTAAGTCCTCGGCGAAAGCGTCCGGGCTGCTAAAGGGTGCCATTTCCCGCCCAGCTGCCTCTGTGCGCCAGGGTTCCACCCCTCGGGGCACGGTGAGCGTCAAGCCTGCCGGCAGGATGCGCACCTTCCTCCGAGAAGTCCGCATCGAGATGACCAAGGTCACCTGGCCGCCTCGCAAAGAACTGCTGCAGTCCACTGGCGTCGTGATCATCGCCGTGGTTATCGCTGCCGCCTATATCGGTGTGTTCGACTACATCTGGACCGTCATCGTTAGAGCCGTGGGGCTGGGGTAACCTACGAGCAGCGGCCCATCATCTGCGGGAGTAACGCTTTCCATGGATTCCAAGTGGTACGTCATCAACACGTACTCGGGCCACGAGAACAAGGCGCGGGCCAACTTGGAGCACCGCATCCAATCGATGAATCAGACCCAGTACTTCGACGAGATCGTGGTCCCTACCGAGCAGGTGATGGAGACCAAGGGCGGCGAGAAGGTGCAGGTGGAGAAGCGCATCTTTCCGGGCTACTTGCTCGTGAAGATGATCCTCACCGACGACTCGTGGTCGCTGGTCAAGAACACGCCGGGCGTCACCGGCTTTGTGGGTTCGGAGAACAAGCCTACTGCCTTGATGCCCGCGGAGGTAGACCGCATCCTTCACACGTCCACGGTCGAGAAGCCCAAGGCCAAAGCCGAGTTCGTGGTCGGCGACCAGGTACGGGTCATCAGTGGGCCGCTCACCGACTTCACCGGCGAGGTGTCTGAGGTCAACATCGAGCAGAGCAAGCTCAAGGTGATGGTGTCCATCTTCGGACGAGATACCCCCACCGAGTTGGGCTTCGAACAAGTCAAGAAGATATAGCGACAGAGCGATAGAGGACGGAGAGCTAAGGTGGCCAAGAAGGTTCGGGCGATTGTCAAGTTGCAGATCGTGGGGGGGAAAGCAAGCCCGGCACCCCCGGTGGGTCCTGCGCTGGGTCAGCACGGGGTCAACATCATGGAGTTCTGCAAAGCCTATAATGCGGCCACTCAGGACCGGATCGACCAGGTCGTGCCGGTGGAGATCACCGTCTTTGAGGACCGTTCCTTCACGTTCATCCTCAAGACCGCTCCTGCCGCGGTCCTGATTCGTCTGGCGGCCGGCATCGCCAAGGGCTCCAGCAGCCCTCGCAAGGAGAAAGTGGGCAAGATAACGCAGGATCAACTGCGGCAGATCGCCGAGATCAAGCTGCCCGACTTGAACGCCCACGACGTGGAGGCCGCCATGCGGATCCTGGCTGGCACCGCGCGCAGCATGGGTGTCACGGTAGAGTAGGCGCCGCCGGCGCTGGCACCACGGTTGCTTGGGCGGCGGGAGAGCAAGCCGCGCGAAGTAGATAAAGCCCGCACGAGGCGGGCATGAGCGGTGGGAGGGCGTCTTGCCCGTTTGACCACCAGGAGGCATCGACATGAGTAGGGATTCCAAGCGCTTCAAAGAAGCGAAGCGCGCCATCGAACCGGGCCGGGTTTACACTCCGCTTGAAGCTGCAAAGCTCCTCAAGTCCGTGAAGACGGCCAATTTCGACGAGAGTGTCGAGATCCACATGAAGCTCGGGGTCAACCCCCGGCACGCCGACCAATTGGTGCGTGGCACATTGATGCTGCCCCATGGCACCGGCAAGAACATCCGTGTGGTCGTGTTCGCCAAGGGCGAGAAGGTCACCGAGGCCGAAGAGGCCGGTGCGGACGTGGTGGGTGCCGAAGATCTCGCGGCCAAGATCGAAGGCGGTTTCCTCGACTTCGACGCGGCCATCGCCACTCCCGACATGATGGGTGTGGTGGGCAAGCTCGGGCGAGTCCTGGGTCCCCGCGGGCTCATGCCCAACCCCAAAGCAGGCACGGTGACGTTCGAAGTCGGCAAGGCGGTCAAGGACATGAAAGCCGGCAAGGTGGAATATCGCACGGACAAGTTCGGGGTGATCCATCTCATCATCGGTAAGAAGTCCTTCGAGGCCGAGAAGCTGGTGGCGAACTACAGCGAGCTCCTGGGCGAAGTGGTCCGGGCCAAGCCGGCGTCGGCCAAAGGTAAGTACATGCGCAGCATCACTATGACTACGACGATGGGCCCGGGTGTGCCTCTAGACACCACCAAGACCCGGGCGCTCTTGGAAGACGAGGGCTAGCAGGCGCCGTCCGTTCCGCTTGGGGGCTGCGTCGCGTCCCCCGTCGGCGCATGCGCAGCGGGCCGGCAGCCCGTGGTATACTGACCTGCGCTATTCGCCAGAGACAGCTGGTGCCGCCTTGGGCGGCATAAACGGTGATGGTTTGTGACCAATCCGCCAGCCGAGGCAGAGTGAGATCGACATAACGGCCTTGACAGGCTCGCAAAGTCATCGTCCATCTCTGTTCTCGGAGGTGGACGATTTGCTTTCGAAGGAGGTGAGACAGTATGCCCAAACCGGGGAAGGTCGCGGCGGTCAAGGAGATCGCCGAGGCTTTGAGATCGACGGATGTCTATTACATCGTCGACTACCGGGGTCTGACGTTCAAGGAGGCCACAGAGCTTCGGGCGCGTTTGGCGAAATCGGGGGCGAGCCTCCGCGTGGTCAAGAACACGCTGGCCAAGATCGCGGCGGTGGAAGCCGGCGTGGAGGGGCTCGACGAGCTATTGCAGGGCCCCACGGCCATCGCGTATGTGCACGGCGATGCCGTCAAAGTCGCCAAGACCATCCAGGATTTCATCAAGGAAAAGAAGAAGGCTGCCATCCGCGGCGGCAAGCTGCAGCGCTCGATCCTGAGCGCGACGGACGTGGAGGTGCTCGCGACGCTACCGAGCCGCGAACAGCTCCTTGCCAGGGCGGTCGGCGCGATCGCCGCGCCGCTGTACGGTTTGGCGAACGTCATGAACGCGCCGTTGCGCGGACTGGCGGTCGTGCTGGGGCAGGTGCAGGAACAGAAAAGCAAAGCGGCTTAGGCAACAAGCCGGTTTTGCGCGCAAGTCATGGGAATGTTTTCCCGGAAGGAGTGAGGAGCTGTGACCCCTCAAGAGGTTCTAGAAGAAGTCAAGAAGTGGACCGTCCTCGAACTGGCCGACTTCGTCAAGCTGGTGGAGACCGAATTCGGTGTGAGCGCCGCCATGCCGGTGGCGGTTGCGGCGGCCCCAGCGGCCGGCGGCGCCGTGGCTGTGGAAGAAGAAGAGCAGACCGAGTTTGACGTTATCCTCAAAGAAACGGGCGAGAAGAAGATCCAAGTCATCAAGGTCGTCCGGGCCATCACTGGTCTGGGCCTGAAAGAAGCTAAAGACCTGGTGGACGGCGCTCCCAACCCGGTGAAACAAGCCATCACCAAGGACGAAGCCGAAGACATCAAGAAGCAACTCGAAGAAGTCGGCGCGGTCATCGAAGTCAAATAGCGACCGCCAAGCGGTCGCTATTTAGCGGGCCTGCAGGACTGGCCCGCCCAATAGCGAAGACGGAGCCTGGCCGCCGGTGTTTTCCCTAGTAGGGGAGAACTCGCGGTCGGGCTTGTCGCGCGCGCACGCAAATGCTAGCATGCGAGGTTGCGCGTTGACCCCTGTGCAAAACCCTGCCATGTGAGGAGTGATCCCGTTTGGACGCAAGGAAGACTCCCAGACCGCGTAAGTCCTTCTCGAAATTGTCGCAAATCCTTGACGTTCCCAACCTGATTGCAATCCAGACCGAATCGTTCGAGTGGTTCAAGGCCAAAGGACTTCGGGAGACTATCGATGACATAAACCCCATCGAGGACTACACGGGCAACTACGCTGTTGAGTTCGGGGAGTATCAGTTCCACGAGCCGGCGCTCTCGCTCAAGGAATGCCGGGACAAAGACCAGACCTACGCGGCTCCCCTGTTCATCACGGTGCGCTTTGTCAACCGGGAGACAGGCGAGATCAGGGAGCAGAACGTCTTCATGGGCGACTTCCCCATGATGACTGAGCAAGGCACCTTCATCATCAACGGCACCGAACGGGTGATCGTCACCCAGTTGGTCCGGTCGCCGGGTGCGTACGTCATGGCCGCGAAGGATCCCACCAAGCAGGTGCTCATCGCGAACCTCATGCCGGCGCGCGGCTCGTGGCTGGAGTTCGAGATCGACAAGCGTGGCGCTGTGAGCGTCCGCATCGACCGCAAGCGCAAGCTCCCGGCCACGGTGTTCCTGCGAGCGCTGGCGGGCATCGACTCTAAGAACACGAGGGACGACCCCGACCTTCTTTCCAAGGGCTCCGACGAAGAGATCTTGGCGCTGTTCGACAACAACCCCTTCATCCGCTCGACGCTGGAGAAGGATTCCGTGCGTACGGTGGAGGAAGCTCTGGTCGAACTCTTCAAGAAGCAGCGTCCCGGCGAGCCGCCCACGTTGGAGGCCAGCCGTAACCTGTTGTGGAACATCTGCTTCGATCCTAAGCGCTACGATCTGACCCGGGTCGGCCGTCACAAGCTGAACGCCCGTCTGGGACTGAATGCCGACCTGGACGTCCGCACGCTCACCAAGGCGGACATCATCGCTCTGGTGCGGGAACTCGTGAACGTCCCCCTCGCCATCGACCACGAGCACCTCCTGGAGGAAGCCCGCGACTTGGCCGAAGTGGCGCCGAGTCTGCCCTGGGACGAGGTGGCGAACCGCCTGGACGAATACGAGCACTTCGGCAACCGCCGCCTGCGCATGGTGGGCGAGCTGGTGCAGGAGGCCTTCCGGGTAGGGCTGTATCGGATGGAGCGCGTGGTGCGCGAACGCATGACCACCGAAGACGTGGACACCATCACACCGCAGTCCATCATCAACATCCGCCCAGTGGTGGCGGCTCTCAAGGAGTTCTTCGGGAGCTCGCAGCTTTCTCAGTTCATGGACCAGACCAACTCTCTGGCCGGTCTTACTCACCGTCGACGCCTCTCGGCTTTGGGCGCCGGCGGCCTCACCCGGGAACGCGCGCCCATCGAGGTGCGCGACGTGCACCCCACCCACTACGGGCGGATGTGCCCCATTGAGACCCCTGAAGGTCCCAACATCGGCCTTATCGGCTCGCTTTCGAGCTATGCCACCGTCAATGAGTTCGGCTTCATCCAGACTCCTTATCGCAAGGTGGTCAAGGGCAAGGTCACCGATCACCTCGAGTGGCTCACCGCCTACGAAGAAGAGAAATATACGATCGCTCAGGCGAACGCGCCTTTCGATCCCAAGACCAAGATATTCGTGGAGGACACAGTTCTGGCCCGGGCACCGGGTGGCGAGTACGTCACCGCCCGCCGCGAAGACGTCCACTACATGGACGTCTCTCCGCAGCAGATCGTCTCGGTGGCCACGGCTTTGGTGCCGTTCCTCGAGCATAACGACGCGAACCGGGCTCTCATGGGATCCAACATGCAGCGGCAAGCGGTGCCGCTTCTCCAATCCGAGGCCCCGCTCATCGGCACCGGCATGGAATACCGGTCTGCCGTGGACACCGGCGATGTGCTCCTCGCACGCCGGCCGGGCAAGGTAAAAGGGGTTTCGGCCGAGCGCATCCTCATGGAAGCAGACGATGGGTCGCTCGACAGTTACGAGCTGCTCAAGTTCGAGCGCTCTAACCAAGGCACTCTCATCCATCAGAAGCCGGTGGTGGACATAGGCCAGGTTCTGGCCGCCGGGGCCGTGCTGGCCGATGGTGCTTCCACGTGCGATGGTGAGCTCGCCCTAGGCCGCAACCTGCTCGTGGCTTTCATGAGTTGGGAGGGCTACAACTTCGAGGACTCGATCGTCATCTCCGAGCGGCTCGTCAAGGACGACGTGCTCACGTCGGTGCACATCGAGGAGTACGAGGTCGAGACGCGTTCCACCAAGCTGGGCGACGAAGAGATCACCCGCGACATCCCCAACCGCTCTGAGGAGTCCCTCGCCGACCTCGACGAGGACGGCATCGTGCGCATCGGAGCTGAAGTAAGCTCCGGCGACCTTCTCGTGGGCAAGATCACGCCTAAAGGCGAGACCGAGTTGACGGCAGAAGAGAAACTGATCCGCGCCATCTTCAAGGAGAAGGCTCGTGAAGTGCGGGACACGTCGTTGAAAGTGCCGCACGGTGAGCGGGGCGTGGTCATCGATGTGAAAGAGTTCTCGCGTGACGCGGGTGACGATCTCTCACCAGGCGTCAATCGCTTGGTGCGGGTCTACGTGGCGAAGAAACGCAGAATCGCCGAGGGTGACAAGCTGGCGGGCCGGCACGGGAACAAAGGGGTCATCTCCAAGATCGTGTCGGACGAGGACATGCCGTTCATGGAAGACGGCACCCCCGTGGACATCATCTTGAATCCGTTGGGCGTGCCTTCCCGGATGAACATCGGTCAAGTGCTCGAGACGCATCTCGGCTGGGCTGCACATCACGGCTTCTACCAGCTCAAGCGCAACAATAAGAGCATGGAGGGCGACGCGCTTCTCGGACAAGGCGATCTAGCGCCTGAGGAGAAGCTGAAGCTGGTACGCAAGTATTACGACATCTTGGATGATTCCACGGTCAACGGCCCGGTGCCCATCGCTACCTCGGTCTTCGACGGGGCCCTGCAGGTGGAGGTGGACGAGGCGTTGATGGGTTGGGCGCTGGCTCATCCGGTCACCGCGGATAATCCCCTCGCGGTACAGATGCCGGTAGACATGGACAACGATGCCGGGACAAGGGTCGCCGGCAAGGTGAGGCTCTTCAACGGCCGCACCGGCGAGCCTTACGACCAGAACATCACCGTGGGCTACATGTACATGCTGAAGCTCCACCACCTGGTGGACGACAAGATCCATGCCCGTTCCACCGGCCCGTATTCTCTGGTGACCCAACAACCGCTGGGCGGCAAAGCCCAGTTCGGCGGCCAGAGGTTCGGGGAGATGGAAGTCTGGGCGCTCGAAGCGTACGGCGCCGCCTACACGCTCCAGGAGATGCTCACGATCAAGTCCGATGACACTCAAGGGCGGGTCAAAGCCTACGAGGCCATCGTGAAAGGCGAGAACATCGCCCGGCCTGGGGTCCCCGAGTCCTTCAAAGTGCTGCTGAAAGAGATGCAGTCTCTCGCTCTCGACATCCAGGTGATGAGCGAAGAGGGCGGTGCCCTCGAGGTAGCCGAAGAAGAGGACGACCTCTTGAGGGCGGCGGAAGAGTTGGGCATCGATCTGACCGCGCGTTTCCGTGCGGAAGAGCGCGCTGTTGAGTCGCAGGCCGCCCTGGTGAGCACCCACCTCGGTTCGGAGCTCGATGAACAACCCGACGACGAGGTGGAGGCCGATGAGTTCGAGGCCGCGCCGGAGATCGAAACGCATGAGATCGACCTGGGGGGCATCGTGTTGGATCTGGACGCAGACGCTGAGTTGTCCCCACACTTCGCCGACGACGCGGAATAGGAGTTTTCCGTGATAGACATAAATGAATTCGACGCCATCAAGATAGGCCTCGCCTCGCCGGAACAGATCCGGGCGTGGTCGTCGGGCGAAGTGACCAAGCCGGAGACCATCAACTACCGGACCCTCAAGCCTGAGAAGGACGGCCTTTTCTGCGAACGCATCTTCGGTCCCACCAAAGACTGGGAGTGCTACTGCGGCAAATACAAGCGGGTCCGCTACAAAGGCATCATCTGCGAGCGGTGCGGGGTGGAAGTCACCCGGGCCAAGGTTCGTCGGGAGCGCATGGGTCACATCGACCTCGCGGCGCCCGTCAGCCACATCTGGTACTTCAAAGGTGTCCCCAGCCGCATGGGCTATCTCCTGGACATCTCGCCCAAGCAATTGGAGCGGGTCCTGTACTTCTCCGCGTCGATCGTCACCTTCGTGGAAGACGAAAAGCGGGTCCGCGACATGGGCAAGTTGGAAGACCTTGTCCAGGCCGACGTCGACAACACGTTCGCTTCGCGCGACGAGCAGAAGGTCAAGATCATGGCCGAGCGCGACAAACGCGTGGCCGTGCTTCTGGGCAACTCCACCCCGGACGAGGACGACGAGATCGCTCTCGGTCTCGACGAGGTCCCTCTCTCCGAGTGGACTCAAGATGAGATGGAGAAACGGGCCAGCGAACTGCGTCAGGACGCCGACACCCGGCTGCGCGATCTCGAGCGCTATACGGACGCCCAGGCCGCGCGGCTGCGCGAGTTGTGGGCCGCTTTCAAGAACATCAAGAAGGGCGACATCATCACTGATGAGACGCTCTTCCGTGAGATGAAGGAAAAATACGGCAGCCCCTTCGGTTACGGCGTGTACTTCCGGGGCGGTATGGGGGCGGAAGCCATCCGCGAATTGCTCGCCGCCGTCGATCTAGTGACCGAGGCCAAATCGCTCCGCGACATCATCAAGACGGGCAAAGGGCAGAAACTGTCCCGCGCCGTCAAACGCCTCAAGGTAGTCGAGGGTTTCCTTCGCTCGGACAACAAGCCCGAGTGGATGGTGCTCTCCGCCATCCCGGTGATCCCCCCGGAACTGCGGCCTATGGTCCAACTGGACGGCGGCCGATTTGCCACAAGCGACCTCAACGATCTCTATCGCCGGGTGATCAACCGGAACAACCGCCTCAAGAGGCTGCTGGACCTGGGCGCGCCCGAGATCATCGTCAATAATGAGAAGCGCATGCTCCAGGAAGCTGTGGACGCCCTCTTCGACAACGGGCGGCGCGGCCGCGCCGTCACCGGTCCGGGCAACCGTCCGCTCAAGTCCCTGTCCGACATGCTGAAGGGCAAGCAGGGCCGTTTCCGTCAGAACCTGCTGGGCAAGCGAGTCGACTACTCTGGCCGCTCGGTCATCGTGGCCGGTCCTGAGCTCAAGCTGCACCAATGCGGTATCCCCAAGACCATGGCGCTGGAGCTTTTCAAGCCATTCGTCATGAGCCGTCTCGTCGAGCGCAAGCAGGTGCAGAACATCAAGGCCGCCAAGAAGCTGGTGGAGAGCGAGTTCCCGGAAGTCTGGGACATCCTGGAGAGCGTCATCTCCGAGCACCCGGTGTTGCTGAACCGGGCGCCCACTTTGCACCGTCTGGGCATCCAGGCGTTCGAGCCCGTGCTCATCGAGGGCAAGGCCATCCAGCTGCACCCATTGGTCTGCACCGCCTTCAACGCCGACTTCGACGGCGACCAGATGGCCGTCCACCTGCCGCTGTCGGTGGAGGCCCAGGCTGAGGCTCGCATCCTCATGCTGTCCTCGAACAATATCCTCTCGCCTGCACACGGCCGGCCGATCGCGGTGCCCACCCAGGACATGATCCTGGGCTGCTACTACCTCACATACTTCGACGGTCCCGATCTTTCCAAGATCGACCCTTACGACCAGGCGGCGCTAGCCGGCCTCGAGCCGAAGCCTCGGCCGTTCGGCTCGGTCGCCGAGCTCGAGCACGCGTATCACCAGAAGAGCATCGGCATCCAGGATCCCGTCATCTTCCGCTGGGACACGACGCGGCTCGTGACCACCATCGGCCGGGCTCTCTTCAACTCAGCCGTGGTGGCATCGCTCGCCGAGTACTTCGGTGACGAGTGGGAGACCGAAGGGCACGAGGCCGGTTCCTCGCGCAAGCTGGATTACGAGTTCCAGAACCGGGTCTTCACCAAGAACGAGATGTCGGCCTTCGTGGCCGACCTGGTCGAGTATTACGGTGCCACCGCGGTGGCGCATCTCCTGGACGTCCTCAAGGACATGGGCTTCCACTACGCGACCGTGGCCGGGGTCACCATCTCCAAGAACGACATTGTGGTGCCGCCCAACAAGGCGGAGATCCTCGAGGGTTACGAAGAAAAGGTCCGCCATATCCGGGATGAGTATCTGCGCGGCAACCTCACCGATACCGAGCGCCGCGAGCGGGTGACCGATCTGTGGACCGATGCCACCGAAGAGGTGGCCCGGGCCATGGAGCAGAACTTCCGCCGCCTGAACCCCGTGTACATGATGGCGAACTCCGGTGCCCGCGGCTCCTTCAAGCAGATCCGCCAACTGGCCGGCATGCGGGGACTGATGGCGTCGCCGAAGGGTGAGATCATCGAGAACCCGGTTAAGGCCAACTTCATGGAAGGCCTCGGAGTACTCGAGTACTTCATCTCCACGCACGGCGCCCGTAAGGGTCTGGCCGATACTGCCCTTCGGACTGCCGACTCCGGGTACTTGACCCGCCGGCTCGTCGACGTGGCCCAGGACGTCGTCATCCGTGAGAACGACTGCGGGACCGAAGGCTACATCGAGATGCCGCTGCGCAAGGCCGATCGCTTGAACGACCTGCTTCTCGGCCGGGCACTTGCCGTGGACGTGATAGATCCGAAGACCCACGAGGTCGTCTACCCGCGCAACGAGATCGTCAGCAAGCGGGTGCTCCAACGCATCATCGGTGCCTTCCCGTTGCCGGACAACGCGGATGTCAAGATCAAGATCCGCTCGGTGCTCAACTGTCAGAGCGAGTTCGGGGTGTGTCAGCACTGCTATGGCCGGTCTCTCGCCACCAACGAACTAGTGGCCATCGGTGAGGCGGTCGGACACATCGCGGCCCAGTCCATCGGCGAGCCGGGCACCCAGCTCACCATGCGGACGTTCCACACCGGCGGTGTGGCCGGCGCCGACATCACTCACGGTCTCCCGAGGGTAGTCGAGCTTTTCGAGGCGCGTAAGCCCAAAGGCCAGGCGAAGATCACTCAGTCCGCCGGTATCGTGGACATCGAAGAGAGCGACAAAGCCAAGAAGATCAACATCGTCGACGACACCGGTGAGGT
Organism: Thermoleophilia bacterium; assembly: GCA_017882525.1. Classification (GTDB taxonomy): domain Bacteria; phylum Actinomycetota; class Thermoleophilia; order RBG-16-64-13; family RBG-16-64-13; genus Chersky-299. Next base: position 5,426 of record JADGPI010000020.1, on the reverse strand, counting down.
GCTGCAGAGCTACATCATCTCCCGCCGGGCGGACGTCACGGTGGAGGATGGGCAGCGAGTTAGGGCCGGAGATCAGCTATACAAAGGTTCGCTCAATCCTCACGAGCTTCTCATGTACCGGGGCACTCTGGAGACCGCCCGCTACATCGTGAGCGAGGTGCAGGACGTGTACCACAAGCAGGGCGTGCAGATCGACGACAAACACGTCGAACTGATTGTGCGGCAGATGACCAAGAAGGTGCTCGTCGAGGCATCGGGCGACACCACGTTCCTGCCGGGCCGCATGGTGGACAAGCTGATCTTCGAGCAGGAGAACGCCCGCGTGGAAGCCGCCGGCCTCGAACCGGCCACTTACGAGGAGATCATCCTGGGCATCACCAAGGCCTCGCTGGCCACCGAGAGCTTCCTTTCGGCCGCTTCCTTCCAGGAGACGACCAAGGTGCTCACGGACGCCGCGCTGGAGGGCAAGACCGACTGGCTCCGTGGCCTCAAAGAAAACGTCATCATCGGTAAGCTCATCCCTGCCGCCACCGGCATGCGCGCCTACCGCAACGTCGAGCTGTTGCCTACTGGACGGCTGGGGGAAGCGACGGATCCGTTCGGCATCCCCACCGGTGCGAAGCCGGGTGGTAGTGGGCTGACGCCTGAGGAGCAGTGGGCCCAGCTCACCGGTAGCTCGTCCGAGATGGAAGCCTACGGGATGTTGGTGGACGACCTTGAGTTGCCCACGTACGTCCACTCCGTCCTTACCCGAGCGGGTATCGAGCGGGTGGGTGACCTCCTCAAGCACACGACCAAGGAGCTTCTGGCTGTTCCCGGCCTGGGGCAGAAGAGCCTGGAAGAAGTGCGAGGCGTCCTCGCCGAGCGCGGTTGGATCCTCCTGGGTGACGCGGCGGGTGCAGAAGAGGAAGGTGTGGTCGTCGTCGGCGAGGCAGCCGACGGGGACTCCGTACGGGAAGACATTGTATGACGCGCATGACGGGTTGCTTGAAGGCCACCTAAGGCTTTGTTATACTTCGCGGTCGCTGCGCCGCCCGAGTGCGTCGCTCTGGGCAGCGTGCGCAGCGACCGGTTAGCACTGGCAAGTAGCAGACAGGAGATTCTGTGCCGACGATCAATCAGCTTATCCGGAAGGGCCGGCAGGCTCAGTCCAAACGGACTAAGACCCCTGCCCTGAAGGGCGCGCCTCAGAAGCGGGGCGTGTGCACGCGCGTGTACACCACCACTCCCAAGAAGCCCAACTCGGCCCTGAGGAAAGTGGCGCGTGTGCGGCTGACCAACGGGATGGAGGTCACCGCCTACATTCCTGGCATCGGGCACAACCTGCAGGAGCACTCAGTGGTGCTGATACGGGGCGGCCGGGTGAAAGACCTGCCGGGCGTCCGTTACAAGATCATCCGTGCGGCTCTTGACGCAGCCGGAGTGGCCAACCGTAAGCAAAGCCGCTCCAAATACGGCGTCAAGATGAGCAGCTAGGGATAGGAAGGCGTAGAGACCGATGGCAAGAAGAGCGAGAGCCTCCAAGCGGGATATCCAGCCCGACCCCATCTACCGGAGCCGTTTGGTCACCCAGATGGTCAACCGGATGATGCTCGACGGCAAGAAGTCCACCGCCGAGAGGATCATGTACGATGCTATGACCGTCTTGCGCGAGCGGACGGGCAGCGACCCAGCCGGCGTGCTGAAGGAAGCTGTGGAGAACGTCCGGCCGGCTCTCGAAGTGAAGTCTCGCCGGGTCGGCGGTGCCAACTATCAGGTCCCGATGGAGGTGCCCACGCGGCGTTCTTACACACTGGCCGTGCGTTGGATCATCAATCACAGCCGGCTACGCCGCGAGCACACAATGGCCGAGCGGCTGGCCAACGAGTTGCTGGACGGTTACAACCGCACCGGCACGACTATCAAGAAGAAAGAAGACCTGCTGCGTATGGCCGAGGCGAATAAAGCCTTCGCCCACTACCGCTGGTAGTGAGCGTTGGGCCGCGGGCGGCATAGAAGCAAGGCTTAGAGAGAGACAGGGTTCAGGTTTTGGCACAAGCGACTGCACATAAGACCGAGAATGGCGCGACCCAGCGGCATCCGCTGGCGATGGTCCGCAACATCGGCATCATGGCTCACATCGATGCCGGTAAGACTACCGCCACTGAGCGGATTCTCTATTACACGGGCCGCACCTACAAGATCGGCGAGGTGCACGACGGCGCCGCTGTGATGGACTGGATGGCTCAGGAGCAGGAGCGGGGCATCACCATCACGTCGGCTGCTACGACATGCGAATGGCGCGCCCATCGTATCAACATAATAGACACACCCGGGCACGTGGACTTCACTATGGAGGTCGAACGTTCCCTGCGCGTGCTGGATGGGGCGATCGCCCTGTTCTGCTCTGTTGGTGGTGTCGAGCCCCAGTCGGAGACCGTGTGGCGACAGGCCGAGAAGTATGGCGTCCCGCGGATAGCCTTCGTCAACAAGATGGACAGAGTGGGCGCCGACTTCATGGTGGCCGTACAGATGATGATCGATCGGCTGCATGCGAGCCCCCTGGTGCTCCAACTGCCCATCGGTCGCGAGGATCAATTCACCGGCGTCGTCGACCTGGTGCGGATGGTCGCTTACGTGTTCGCCGACGACATGGGCGTGGAGTGGGAAGAGACTCCTGTTCCCGAGGCCATGTTGGCGCGGGCTCAGGCTGAGCGCATCCACATGATCGAGATGTTGGCCGAGCGCGATGATCTTCTGATGATGGACTATTTGGAGGGTGAGGAGATCACCGAGGAACGGCTCAAGGCCGCCATCCGCGGAGCAACGCTGGATATGGCCCTCATCCCCGTCCTGTGCGGGTCTGCATTCAAGAACAAAGGCGTGCAGATGCTTTTGGACGCCGTGGTCGACTACCTGCCTTCGCCGCGCGACGTTGCGGCCGTCCATGGCTTGAGCGCGAGCAACGGCGGGGAGGAGATCCGTCAAGCCAACGACGACGAGCCTTTCAGCGCCTTGGCCTTCAAGATCATGTCCGATCCTTTCGTGGGCAAGCTCACGTACTTCCGGGTGTACTCCGGCACGCTGAAGTCCGGCTCGTACGTGTACAACTCGAGCAAGGGCAAGAAAGAGCGGGTCGGCCGCATCCTCCAGATGCACGCCAATCACCGTGAGGACATCACTCAGGTGTTCGCCGGCGACATCGCCGCGGGCGTGGGTTTCAAGGGGACCACCACGGGTGACACCCTCTGCGACCAAAGCGACCCCATCATCCTGGAGTCCATCGAGTTCCCGGAGCCCGTGATCTGGGTGGCCATCGAGCCCAAGACCAAGATCGACCAGGATCGCTTGTCGGAGAGCCTCATGAGATTGTCCGATGAGGACCCGACTTTCCGGGTGCGTACCGACGACGAGACCGGACAGACCATCATCGCGGGCATGGGCGAGCTGCACCTGGAGATCATCGTCGACCGCCTGCTGCGGGAGTTCAAGGTAGACGCCAATGTGGGCCGTCCGCAAGTCGCTTACCGGGAGGGCATCAAGCGCGTGGTTCCGAAGGCGGAAGGCCGCTTCGTGCGCCAGACCGGCGGTCGCGGGCAATACGGCCACGTTGTCATCAAGATGGAGCCGAACGAGTACGGTACGGGCTTCACGTTCGAGAACAAGATCGTCGGGGGCGCTGTCCCCAAAGAATATATCTCGGCGGTCGAGGCCGGCTTGGCCGAATCCATGGAGACCGGTGTTCTTGCGGGCTACCCCATGGAGGACATCAAGATCCAGCTTATCGATGGGTCTTACCACGAAGTGGACTCGTCCGAGATGGCGTTCAAGATCGCCGCTTCCATGGCTTTCCGGGACGCCGCCAAGAAGGCGCACGCGGTTCTGTTGGAGCCGGTGGAAGATGTGGAAGTGGTGGTGCCCGAAGAGTACATGGGCGATGTGATGGGCGACCTCAACAGCAGGCGTGGTCATATCGTGGGCATGGAACCGAGGGCAGGGGCTCAGGTCATCCGCGCTACCGTGCCCCTTGCCCAGATGTTCGGCTATGCCACGGATGTGCGCTCGATGACCCAAGGACGGGCCACCTACACCATGCAATTCAGTCACTACGCGGAAGTCCCCTCCGCGATCGCGGAAGAGATAATCGCCCAGCAGGGCGGCAGAAGCTCCAAAGACTAGATGAGCAAGTAAACAGACCAAGGGAAAACCGGCCGCCTGGCTGCGGTGGCCGCCTGAGTGATTCAGGGTAGAAAGGGAGGATTCAATGGCGAAGAAGAAGTTTGCGCGGACCAAACCGCACGTCAACGTGGGCACCATCGGCCACGTCGATCACGGTAAGACCACTTTGACCGCGGCTATCACCCTCTGCCTGTCCAAGAGCAACCCGAACATCGAGTTCCGGAGCTTCGACTCTATCGACAACGCTCCTGAGGAACGCGAGCGCGGTATCACCATCGCTACCGCTCACGTCGAGTATGAGACCGCGAAGCGTCACTACGCGCACGTCGACTGCCCAGGGCACGCCGACTACATCAAGAACATGATCACCGGCGCTGCCCAAATGGACGGAGCCATCCTGGTCGTGTCTGCCGCCGACGGCCCGATGCCACAGACTCGCGAGCACATCCTGCTCGCTCGTCAGGTGGGCGTCCCCTACATCGTGGTCTACATGAACAAGGCCGACATGGTCGACGACCCCGAGCTTCTCGAGCTGGTCGAGATGGAAGTGCGCGAGCTGCTCACCGAGTACGAGTTCCCCGGCGACGACATCCCCGTCATCATCGGGTCGGCCCTCAAAGCCCTCGAATGCGGTTGCGGCACGGGCGAATGCGAATCCTGCAAGTCGATTGCGGAACTGACCGATGCTCTCGACAGCTACATCCCCGAGCCTGAGCGCGATATCGCCAAGCCCTTCTTGATGCCGATCGAAGACGTGTTCAGCATCCAGGGCCGCGGCACTGTGGTCACCGGCCGGGTAGAGCGCGGCATCGTCAAGGTCGGCGAAGAAGTCGAGATGGTGGGCCTGCATCCGCAAAGCACCAAGACTGTCGCCACCGGTGTGGAAATGTTCCGTAAGCTGCTGGACGAAGGGCGCGCGGGCGACAACATCGGCGTTCTCCTGCGCGGCATCAAGCGCGAGCAAGTCGAGCGCGGCATGGTCCTCGCCAAGCCGGGGAGCATCACCCCGCACACCGACTTCTTGGCCCAAGTCTACGTCCTGTCCCGCGAGGAAGGTGGCCGGCACACGCCGTTCTTCAATGGCTACCGTCCGCAGTTCTACTTCCGGACCACCGACGTGACCGGCGACGTGACCTTGGAAGAGGGCGTGGAGATGGTCATGCCGGGCGACCATACCACCATCAACGCCAAACTCATCACCCCCATCGCCATGGAAGAAGGCCTCCGTTTCGCCATCCGTGAAGGTGGCCGTACGGTGGGCGCGGGCG
>JADGPI010000019.1 GCA_017882525.1 Thermoleophilia bacterium | reverse complement strand
TGGCCCAGAGTCAGATCGACGGCGTGAGGGTGGTGGACTCTGAAGTGGCTACCGGGGGCATAGCGCTGGTGGTGGAGAGGTTGGTGGCGAGGCTGGACCGGGGAACGCCGGAAGAGGAGTTCGATGCGTACATCGAGCATTGGATGGCCGACAAGACCTTCTACTTTTTACCCACGACCCTCAACAATCTGTACAAGGGTGGGCGGATCGGTCGGGCTTCGCACCTGGTGGGCACCGTGCTCAACATTAAGCCTATCCTCACTATCGACGGCGGCGTGATCGACGTGTACAAGAAAGTGCGGGGTGTGCGGCAGGCGCTCGAAGTGATGAGGGACGGTCTGATCGAGCACACGAAGCCGGGCTTGGACACGTACGCGAGCTTGTCGCATGCCCTGAACCTTCCAGTCTTCGATCAGCTGAAGGAGTTGGTCCTGGGCGTGCAGGATCGCGCCATCCACCTGCAGGTCACCACCATCGTAGGGCCTGTGATCGGAACGTATGTGGGACCGGGCGCGGTCGCCCTCTGCTTCATCCAGGAATGAGCGCCAAGACGGGGGGCGGCATCCACTTCCCCCTGGGTTCGAGCGCGGCGACGGATCCCACCGAGTTGACGCTGCCGCTCACCTCCAAGAAGGATATCGACCCATCCCGGCTGGAAAGACCGCTCGCCGACTTGAAGGGGGTTGGCAAGATCACAGGACGGCGGCTCGACGAATTGGGGCTCAAGACCGTCCGGGATCTGCTCCTCCACATGCCCTTCCGTCACGAACAACCGTCTCGGATCAGTTCCGTAGGCTCGCTTTCGCTCGGCGAGGAGGTGACGCTCCAGGTGCGCGTCACATCTTGCGCGCTCCATGAGACGAGGCGCAGGCGGGTGTCCATATTGGAGGCCCTGGTCTGCGACGAGAGCGGGAGCGTGCTCGCCACCTGGTACAACCAGCCGTATCTCCAAGGCGCCTTCGACGAGCGGCCGGAGATCCTCATCAAAGGGAGCCTTGTACGGCGGCGCGGGGTATCGAGCTTCCTGGTCAAGCGGCACGAGATCCTCGGGGAGACTGGGGAGAGCCTGCACGTGCTGGGCCTGGTGCCGGTCTATCCCACGTGCGGTGACTTGAGCGTGAGGACTATCCGGAGCCTGTTGCACCGGGCCACCCCGGAGGCACGGCATTTGGTGGATCCGCTGCCTGCTCCCACCCTCGCGAAGAAGAGATACTCAGGTCGAGCCGAGGCGGTGCTGTCGAACCATTTCCCTGCGTCGGTCGAAGAAGCGCGAAGGGCCCGGGAGAGGCTGGCTTTCGAGGAGTTGCTGCTGCTACAGCTGGCGGTGCTCGGGCGGCGGCTGAAGGAGGACGCCTCCCGACAGGCTCGGGTGCTGGAGGTGCCGGGGCCTCTTAGCCGGGCTTATCTTGACGGGCTCCTTTTCGAGCCTACAGCGGCACAGCTACGGGTGGTCTCGGAGATCGAGAGGGATCTCCGACGGGCGGTGCCCATGCAGCGGCTGCTTCACGGGGACGTGGGGTCGGGCAAGACCATGGTCGCGGCCTACTCCATGGTGCGGGCTGTGGAGGGGGGCGGACAGGCCGCCCTCATGTCGCCCACCGAGGTGCTGGCCGATCAGCACATGGCGAGACTCGGCCCGGAATTGGGCGCTCTCGGAGCCAGAGTGGGACTGCTGAAGGGCAGCCAGACCGCCGGCGAGCGACGCAAGATCAAGACGGCCATAGCCAGCGGGGAGATCCAGGTGGTGATAGGAACCCATGCGCTCATCCAGGAGGGAGTGCGGTTCAGCGATCTGCGGGTCACCGTCATCGACGAACAGCATCGTTTCGGCGTCCGCCAACGAGAGGCCATCATGGCTCCCGGCGGCGCCGGGACCTGGCCGCACACGTTGCACATGAGTGCGACCCCCATTCCGCGCACCCTCAGCCTCACCCTATACGGCGACTTGGATGTCAGCGTTCTGGACGAGCTGCCGCCGGGGCGGCGCCCGGTGCGCACCCGGCTGGTCTTCGGCGACTCGGAAGCCCGGATGTGGGATTTCGTCCGGGAGCAGCTGACCCGTGGGAAGCAGGCATACGTGGTATGTCCTCTCATCGAGGAGAGCGAATCGTTGCAGGCAGCCTCCGCGCGGCAGACCTTCGAAGAGCTCGCGGTGGGCGAGCTGGCCGGCTTCCGCGTCCGTTTGCTGCACGGCCAGCTTCCGACCGCGGAGAAAGCGGACGTCATGTCGTCTTTCTCGTCCGGCGGGGTGGACGCTCTTGTGAGCACCTCGGTGATCGAGGTGGGCGTCGACGTCGCAAACGCCACAGTGATGGTCATAGAGGGCGCCCGGCGCTTCGGGTTGTCGCAACTCCACCAACTACGCGGCCGCGTGGGGAGGGGGGCCGAGGAATCTTATTGCTTCTTGATGGCGGAGGGAGAGGAGGAGACCGTCTTGAGCCGGTTGGCGCTGTTCGCCCGTACTAACGACGGCTTTGCCTTGGCCGAAGCGGACCTGATGGCTCGAGGTGAGGGCCAGCTGTTTGGGGAAAGACAATCCGGTTTCGGCGACCTGGAGGTAGCCTCACTTTTTCGGGACCGCCGGCTTCTGGAGGAGGCTCGAGCGCTCGCCGAGCAGGTGCTCGCCCGGAAGCTGCTCCCCGACGCGTCGCGCCGCTTTCTCTTGGCAGCGGCAGAAGAGCGCTTCGGCGGCCGTGTCACCTGGATGGAGAAGGTCTGACGTGACGGGGGAAAGCAGATCTTTCGGTACCATCCGCATCGTGGCAGGGGCCAAACGTGGGCATAGGCTGAAGGTCCCGCGGAGCCAAGACATGCGCCCCACCAGTGAGCTCGTGCGGGAAGCGGTGTTCGACGTGCTCGGCCCCGTAGACGGACTCCGGGCTCTCGACCTCTTTGCCGGCACTGGAGCGCTGGGGCTGGAGGCGCTATCGCGGGGTGGGGCCTCTTGCGTTTTCGTGGAACGCGATCCGGCGATCGCTGAGGTGCTGCAGAGCAATATCGCTGCGCTTGGTTACCTGGGATCCAGCCGTGTGATAGTCGCGGACTACCAGCGCACGTTGGGGCATTTGGCGGGGGCGGCCTTGTGCTTTGATTTGCTCTTTGTGGACCCTCCTTATAGAATGCTTCCGGATGTGGAAGTAGTGCTTGGCCCATTGCTGCCGTCTCTTCTCTCGCAAGATGGAGTGGCGGTCATCGAGGGTCCTCGGGCCTTGCCGGCGTCCTTCGGCCAAGATGTGGTGTTCGAGCGCGCATACGGCGACACACGAATCACGATGATCAAGATCGGGAGGAACGCGAGTGAAGACCGTGCTTTGCCCGGGCACGTATGACCCCGTCACCGTCGGGCACCTTGACATAATCGGCCGTTGCTCGGCTATGTTCGACACGGTGGTTGTCGGAGTGGTGGACGACTCCTATCGGAAGCAGGTTCTCTTCACTGCGGAAGAGCGGGTGCATTTCCTAGAGGAGTCGACGAAAGCGCTGCCGAATGTTACCGTCGTGAGGATGCAAGGCCTTGTGGTCACCTTGGCCCGAGAGGTCGGTGCTCACGTGTTGGTCAAAGGCCTGCGCGCCGTCACGGATTTCGAGTACGAGTTCCAGATGGCGCAATTGAACCGGAAGCTGGATCCGGAGTTGGAGACCATGTATCTGATGGCCTCCGCGGAGTACGCTTTCCTTAGTTCTAGTGGTGTCAAAGAGATTGTCAGGTTTGGCGGTAATGTGGGCGATCTGGTGCCGGAAGTCGTTGCGCGTCGCTTCGCCGAAATGTATCCGTCCGCGGAGGGGTAAAGAATGGACGTTCTCGTTCTGATAGACAAACTGGACGACCTGGTCCACGGCGCGAGCACGTTCCCCATGACCGACAAGGTCATGATCGACCGGGACTCGATCTACGACTTGCTCGACCAGATGCGGGCCACCATCCCCGAGGAGATCAAGCAGGCCCGTTGGATCGTCAAGGAACGGCAGGAGATGCTGCAGGAAGCCAAAGAAGAATCGGAGCGCATCCTGGCCGAGGCCCGCGAAGAGGCACAGCGTCTGGCGAGCGAGCAAGAAGTCGTGAAGCGCGCCCAGAGGCAGGCCGAGGACATCATTCGGGAGGCTGAGGCTCGTGAGCGGGAGATCCGGCTCGGCGCCGAGGACTACGCGGATGAGATCCTCAAGACGCTGGAGACCAACCTGGACAAGTTCCTCGCAGCCGTGCAACGGGGGCGGGAACGCCTGCAGACCAGGGGTGGCGACATAGTATCCGAGTAGTTGCCTAGCAGCTCACCGGGTGTCACGTTCAAGAGCGAAGCCCTAGGCAGCCGAGGCATGCCAAGTCGGTCTAGCGCATATCTTGACCTGCGCGATCTGACCCTGCGCGGCGGGGAACACTTCGAGAGAGACTACCCTCTGGAGATGGCTCCGATCATCCTGGGTGGGCAGCGATACGACGTGCTGCTACCCGAAGGCGTGACCGTGACCGTCGACCGGGTCGCCGGTGGGTCTTTGGTCGCTGTCTCGACGGACGCCACTGTCTACGGGCCTTGTTCCCGTTGTCTTAGAGAGGTCGTCTTCAAACTGCGGGCGGAGGAGCAAGAGTTCGTCCCGACGTCAAAGGAAGGGTGGGACGTGGCCGACCTGAGCGCATTCGTGGACGACATGGTCGTCGACGTCTCCGGGATAGCCCAGGAGGCCGTCGTCCTCGGTCTGCCGACTCTGATCGTCTGCCGCGAGGAGTGTCCTGGTCTTTGTTCGGTGTGCGGGAAAGACCTCAACGAAGGTCCATGCGGCTGTCCCCCGCTCGAACTGGACCATAGATGGGCGAAGTTGAAGGATTTTGCCGGAGACGCCCCCGTCTCCCCTTGAAGATTCGGCGTCGATGAGGTACAAATCCTTGGTTTGACCATCAAGATGAAAGGGGCGCGGTATGGCCGTACCCAAGAGGAAGACCTCTAAGGCCCGGAGGGATGCGCGACGCGCGACGCACAAAGCCGTTGCCCCTGGGTTTATCGAGTGCCCACATTGCCATCAACCGCAACTGCCCCACAGGGTCTGTCCGAATTGCGGCATGTACCGCGGCCGGCAAGTGGTGAAAGTAGAAGAATAGCGGGAGAAGTAGGGAGGGCGCTCACCGTCCACGACCGGAGGTCTGGTGGCGATCATCGTACAAGAAGGGGAAGCCTCCGTCAGTCTGTTGGCGCCGGTCCAGGCGCCCGATGACAGCCTGCGTACCTCGAGCATGCAAACGGTGGCGGGGCCGGTCAAGGTCTTCTATCGCGATTTCGAGATAATCCGCGTGGAAGCACGAGGTGGAGACCTCGAGTTGTTGCCCGCGGCGATAGGCGCGATATCCTGGAGCAGCAAGGATCGCCGCTACCAGCTGAAGGCGAGCGACTAGGGCGTGGACTGGATCTGTCCGCCGATGCAGGTTCGTAGGGATCACGTGATCAACGGCATTGCGTACTGCGACATCCTGGTTCGCGGTGGAGGACGTTGCCCGAGGGCAGCGTCCTTTTGCTATTCGAGGGGCCGTCGGCGCCCGGTGTGATGTAGGGCAAGGCTTAGGCGAGGAGGACTCATGGCTTTGGTAGACCCGACCAAGATAAGGAACCTGGCGGTCGTGGGGCACCGTGGGGCGGGCAAGACCTCGCTGGTCGAGGCGATGCTCTTCACCTCCGGCGCGAAGAATCGTCTGGGAGCGGTCATGGAGGGTACCACGACCATGGACCACGACGAGGACGAGATCAAGCGTCAGATGACGATCTCGGCCGGCCTCGCGCACATGGATTGGGCGGGCTACAAGCTCAATATCCTCGATACTCCGGGTGAGGCTTCTTTCATCAACGAGGCTCTGGGCACGCTAAGCGTGGTCGAAGGCGTGATCGTGGCTGTCAACGCCGTCACAAAGGTGGAAGTGCAGACGGAGCGAGTGTGGAAGAAAGCCGCCGAGCTCGGGGTTTCCAGGTTGGTGGCAATCACCATGATGGACCGCGAGCGCGCGGTGTTCGCCGAGGTCGTCGATGCCATGCGCAGGCGGTTTGGTGACGAAGTCGTGGCGATTGCCCTTCCCATAGGCGAAGAGGCCGGGTTCAATGGGGTCGTCGACCTGGTCGAAATGAAGGCCTACACGTACTCCGGCAATTCCGGCAAAGGCAAAGAAGAGCCCATCCCCGCCGACATGGCGTCCGCCGTTGCGGAGGCCCGGGAGAGGCTCGTGGACAGGGTCGCCGAAGCGGACGATGCCTTGTTGGAGAAGTACCTGGAAGGCACTGAGCTATCGAAAGCCGAGATCGTGAGTGCATTGCAGGCTGCTGTCGCCGCGGGGACGGTGTCTCCAGTCTCTCCGGTATCGGCCACCAAGAACATCGGCGTCGACCGTATCCTCAGCCTTCTCGAGGTTGTCCCGTCTCCCAAAGCACGGAAGCCGCAGGCTGCCACCAAAGCTGGGGGCGATCACGCTTCTGTCGAGATTGCGCCCGACGCCTCGGCTCCCGCGGCGCTCTTCGTGTTCAAGACCATCTATGACCAGTTCTCCGGCCGGGTGAACCTGGCCCGAGTGTTTTCGGGGAAGATCTCGACCGACACTCAACTGCTCAACAGCCGGACCGCTGAGAAGGAGCGGACCGGCAACATAATCCTCATGCAGGGCAAAGAGACAAAAGCCATCGAGGACGCCGGAGCCGGGGACATAGTGGCCTTGGCGAAGCTCAAAGAAACGGGGACGGGGGACACCCTTTCCGATCCTGCTCATGCGGTGGTCTTCCCGCGCTACGAGTTCCCGCCGCCGGCCATCTCGTTCGCCATCACACCCAAGACCCGTGGTGACGAGGAGAAAGTGTCTAACGGCCTTCGGCGCTTGGGCGAGGAAGATCCGGCCATGGCGGTTCGCTTCGACCCTCAGACCAAAGAGATGCTCATCTCCGGCACGAGTCAGGTACACGTGGAGGTCATTCTCGACAAGCTCAAGCGGCGTTTCGGGGTGGAAGTGGACCTGCATCCGCCGCGTGTGCCCTACCGCGAGACCATCCGCAAGAAAGCGAACGCTCAAGGACGTCATAAGAAGCAGACCGGCGGCCGCGGTCAGTTCGGCGATTGTTGGATCGAAGTCGAGCCGCTGCCGCGGGGCGAGGGTTACAAGTTCGAGGACGCCATCTTCGGCGGCTCCATCCCGCGCAACTTCATCCCGGCAGTTGAGAAAGGCGTCGTGGAAGCCATGGAACGAGGCGTCATCGCCGGATATCCGGTGGTCGACGTAAAGGTGAAGCTCTACGACGGCTCATACCACACGGTGGACTCGTCCGAGCTCGCTTTCAAGCTCGCGGGAGGCTTGGCCTGGAACAAAGCCATGTCGGAGGCGCAGCCGGTGCTCCTCGAGCCGGTGATGAACGTTGAAGTCATGGCTCCCGAGGAGAATATGGGCGACATCATGGGCGACCTGTCGAGCAGGCGGGGACGTCCTCAGGGCAGCGAGACCGTGGGGGAGTTGCATGTCATCCGGGCCCAGGTGCCTCTGGCGGAGATGCTGACGTACGCGCCTCAGTTGCGGTCCATGACCGCTGGACGGGGTTCATTCACCATGGACTTCAACCACTACGAAGAAGTGCCGGCGCACCTGGCCGAGAAGGTCGTGGAAGAAGCCAAGGCTCGGAAGGCCGGGGAATAGGGGCCGGCGCCGGCAGGGCGCCAGGCATCGTGTGAGACGACGGAAGCCGCACCTACGGGGCGGCTTCCGTTTCTGCGGTGACATGTATTTCTGGGGCATGCCGTCGGCAACAGAATTTGATAGGTAGCGTAGGCGCCGCTTGCGAGACCCAAAACACCTTTCGCAATCCGCGAACTTTCCTCGTTGAACATCAAGGTGGTGTGTACTTGCGGCAGCCTGCGCAGGGGCGCCTTAGGTTTTCGAGCCGCTGGGCCGATAACGGTCGGCAGGATGATTGCAATTTCCGTTGTATAATTCAGTACATGCAACTCTTGCGGTAGTGGAGGGGAGTTGGAGGAAGAAAGGGCGCGGCGGGTCAGTGATCTCCTTCGCGAGGGCTTCGAGAGTTTTTCGCGCTCGCAGAAGGCGATTGCCCGCTATATCATCGACCATCTCGAAGAGGTCGGCTATCTGAGCGCAGAAGAACTGGGCCAGAAGGGCAACACTTCGAGTTCGACCGTGGTCAGATTCGCTCAGTCGCTGGGGTTCTCAGGGTACCCTGAGCTCCAGAAGACGGCGCGAGACGAATACCGTTTGGGGCCGACGGCCCGGTCGGTCCTCCACGATGACCAGCTTGGTTTTGTCATCGAAGAGGACTTCCTGACGCGGTCGCTCAAGACGGACGTTCTCAGTCTGGAAGAGACGATAAGCAAAAACACGCTGGAGCGCTTCAACCGGGCGTCTGAATCGCTGGCCTCTGCCAAACAGATACTCGTCGTCGGGCTCCACGAGGCCGCAGTGGTGGCGGACCATGCGTCGTACGTCTTCGAGTTACTCGGCATACCATGTCTCGCGGCCTCGGGAAGCACCGAATCCAACGTAGCCAGACTGACCAGGCTCGGTCCCGGTGACGTCTTGTTCGCGATCGGTTTTCGAAAGGCTCATTCAGTCACGATCCTGTTCGCGGAAAAGGCGATCGCGCAGGGTGCCACTGTGATCGTGCTCACCGACAACTCTCTCTCCGAATTGGCCGGCAAGGGAGACATCACGCTGTACGCTGACATCGACTCCACTTTCTTCGCTCACTCCCTGGTGGGCCCCATCAGCCTGGTGAGCGCGTTGGCCGCCGCAGTCTACGCCCGGGACCGCGATCTCTATGATTCTCGGGTACGCATGGTGCGCGACAAAGCCGCCGAGTCAGGGTGGCTCCGGTAGGGACTCCGTGGTCGCATGTCACCCGGTGGTCGTTGAAGCCGTCCGGGGGCTCGGTTAAACTCTGTAGAAAGCCATAGCAAGCGAGAGGACTGCGCTCTCTAGCGGAGGGTTCGAATATGTCGGGGCACTCAAAATGGGCGGGAATCAAGCACAAGAAGGCGATCGTCGATGCCAAACGCGGGGCGCTCTTCGGCAAGCTGGCTCGCGCCATCACCGTGGCTGCCCGTGAGGGAGGCGGCGATCCCGACCACAATGCGACGCTGGCCCAGGCGATCGTGAAGGCGAAAGACGCCAACATGCCCCATGACAACATCGACCGGGCGATAAAGAAAGGTACGGGCGCGGGTTCCGATGCCGAGATGTTCCAGCACTTGACGTATGAAGGCTATGGGCCCAATGGTGTCGCCATCTACATGACGGTCCTCACCGACAACAGGAATCGCACCGCGGCGGACGTGCGGTATGCCTTCGATCGCGTCGGCGGAAAACTGGGCACGGATGGTTCAGTGAGCTGGATGTTCGAGCGCAAAGGGGTCATCTATGTGGATACCTCGGCGTATGACGAGGAGTCGGTGATGTTGGCGGCCATCGATGCCGGCGCGGACGACGTGAGCACTGAGGGAGATTCCTACGAGATCCAGTGCGACCCAGTGGCCTTCATGGCGGTGCGCCAAGGGCTTGAAGCCGCGGGCATCAAATACTCGTCGGCTGAGATCACCATGCTTCCCAAAACGAGTGTGGCGCTGGACGAGAGCGACGCTCGGAAGACGCTGCGCCTCCTGGACGCCCTCGAAGACAATGACGACATCCAGGAGGTCTACGCCAACTTCGATATCCCAGACCACGTGATGGAGTCACTGGCCGGGTGAGTCGGACTTTGCTCCTATGACCGGGGCGCGAAGCCGGGTTATCTTGGGCTTGGATCCAGGGACGGCTTCCACAGGCTTCGGCGTGATCTCCCAGAGTGGGAACCGACTCTGCGCAGTGGAATACGGCGTGATCGAGACGCCCTCCGACCAACGCCCGGAGCTGCGTCTGGAGACCATCTTTGCCGAAGTGATGGAGATCCTGCGCCGACATGAACCGGACGCCACCGCCGTAGAGTCCTTGTTCTTCAACGTGAACGTGCGGACCGCTCTGGCAGTAGGGCAATCCCGGGGAGTGGCGCTTCTCGGATGCGCGCAGGCAGGCTGCGAGGTGTTCGAGTACACCCCGCAACAGGTGAAGCGGGCGGTCGTAGGTTATGGTAAGGCGTCTAAGGAGCAGGTGATGGAGATGGTCCGCGTGCTGCTGAGAATGGTTGAGTGCCCGCGGCCGGACCATGCGTCGGACGCCCTCGGGGTGGCCATCTGTCATGCCAACACGGCCGAATGGCGGGACAGCGTGGAACGGAGCCTCGCCCGAAATGCCCGAAAGCGGGTGAACTGATGATCGAAAGGTTGCGAGGAGTGGTCGCGGCCAAAGGCGGCGATGGAGTCGTCATAGACGTGGGCGGCGTGGGGTTCCATTTGGAGGTTTCTTCGGTGACGCTGCGGGACGTTCCGGCCGTAGGGACGGAAACCCTGCTTTACACGCATCTCAATGTGCGCGAGGACGCGCTCCAGCTGTTCGGATTCTCCAGCGAAGAAGAGCGCGGACTGTTCCGCCTCTTCATCGGGGTGAGCAAGATAGGGCCGAAACTGGCACTAGCAGCGCTTTCTTGCCGGCGGGCGCCCGATCTGAAGCGGGCCCTGGCGGGTGGGGATGTGGCCTTGTTCGCGTCTGTGCCGGGGATCGGCAAGAAGACCGCGGAGCGACTCATCCTCGAGTTGCGCGAGAAAGTGGGAGAGATACCGGGCTGGTCGGGTAAGATGACTGGCGCGCTGGCGGAAGGAGGGGACGATGAACCGCTGCCGCTGGCCCGGGCGGCGTTGATCGAGCTCGGCTTCAGTCTCCAGGAGGCGGACAAGCTCCTCGTGGGGATGGAGCCCGGGCTTTCCGCAGAAGACATGGTGCGTAAGGCGCTTTCCCGAAGGTAGGGTGTATGTCCGACCGGCTTGGAGACCCAGAAGAGATCCAACAGGACCAAGAGATCGAGGGTTCTCTTCGTCCGCGGTCTATGGCCGCTTTCGTCGGGCAGCCGGTCCTTCGAGAGCAGCTGGAGATCTTCATCTCCGCGGCAAAATCCAGGGGAGAGCCGCTCGATCACGTTCTTCTTGCCGGGCCTCCGGGCTTGGGTAAGACCACTCTCGCCAACATCATCGCTCTCGAGATGGGCGTCAATATCGTCACGACGTCCGGTCCGGCGTTGGAGCGCAAGGCCGACATGGCGGCCATCCTCACTCACTTGGAAGACGGCGACGTACTGTTCATAGACGAGATCCACCGTCTCAACCGGTCTATCGAAGAGATCCTCTATCCGGCTATGGAGGACTTCGAGATCGACATCGTCATAGGCCAAGGACCGACCGCACGGACGATCCGCTTGGAGCTGCCTCGCTTCACGCTCATCGGGGCGACCACGCGGTCGGGGCTCATCACCACGCCGCTGAGGGACCGCTTCGGCTTTTCGCACCGACTTGAGTACTACTCGACCGAAGACCTGGCGCTCATCGTCAAGCGGTCGGCAGGCATTCTCGACGTGAGCATCGACGCTGATGGAGCCGGCCAGCTAGCGATGCGCTCCCGCGGTACCCCGCGGATCGTCAACCGGTTGCTCCGAAGGGTCCGCGACTTTGCGCAGGTGAGACACGAGGGCAGCATCTCGGGCGCGATTGCCCTGGAGGCGCTTCGGCTGTTTCAAGTGGACGACGAGGGTCTCGACCGTGTAGACCGGGAGATCCTCACCCTGATCCTGCACAAGTTCGACGGGGGACCGGTCGGTCTGTCGACCTTGGCGGTGGCCATCGGAGAGGAGTCAGACACCATCGAGGACGTATACGAGCCGTTCCTTCTCCAACGGGGGTTCCTCAAGCGGACGCCTAGGGGGCGTGTCCTTACCCGCCTCGGTTACGAGCATTGCGGAGCCACACCGCCTGCGACGTCGGCCGGCCAGGCCGATCTGTTCTCGTAGCCTGCCGAGTCCCGGTTGCGAAGGCGATGAGGCTTCTTCTGCATATCTGCTGCGGTCCATGCGCAACTGCCTCGGTGGGTTTCTGGCGCGGGCGCGGAGCCGAGCTGCTCGGATTCTTCTACAACCCCAATATCCAACCGCTGGCCGAGCATCAAAGACGGCTTTGCGGCGTGCGCGATCTGGCTGAGATCGTGGGGATCGAGGTGATCGAGGACGCGGCTCATGGCCTCGAAGAGTGGTTCCAGGTGGAGAGCGGTCCGGGGACGTCGCGCTGTGCCCACTGCATTCGGGTGCGGCTCGAGAGAGCGGCCGCGGAAACGATTGCTTCAGGGTGCGAGGCCTTCTCGACCACTCTGTCCATCAGTCCGTGGCAGGACCACGATGCGATCAAGGCCGAGGGTGAACGGGCGGCCGCGGCGTTCGGCGTGTCCTTTGTTTACGAAGATCTACGACGGCTCTACCCCGAGACGTGCCGCTTGAGCCGCGAGTGGGGTCTGTACCGGCAGAAGTACTGTGGGTGTTCTTTGTCGGAATGGCAACAAGTACTGGCTCGAAAACCCAAGGTGTCGGCATGCTCCTAGGGGATCTAGATTTCGACTTTCCCGAAGAGCTCATTGCTCAGCGGCCGGTGGTGCAGCGGGATTCGTGCCGCCTCATGTACTTGAGCGCCGACCAACGGCTGGAGCATCGCCACTTTCGAGAACTGCCCGACCTCTTGCTGCCTGGAGACCTGTTGGTCTTCAACGATTCCCGGGTTCTGCCGGCTCGCGTGAAGGCCCGCAAGATCACCGGCGGCGAGGTAGAGCTGTTGTTCGTAAGACCGGTGGGCATCGGCGGGGCCGGGAGTCGCGGAGAGGCGGGAAGCGAGACTTGGGAGGCGCTTGCTCGTCCGTCGCATCGCTTGCGTCCAGGTATGGCCGTGTTCTTCCCCGGTGGAGAGGAAGTCGTGCTCCGCGAGCTTCTCGGAGAGGGTAGATGGCTTCTCGACGCAACCGCCGAGTTGTCTATGCTGGATTTGATGGACAAGTACGGGCGCCTGCCCCTTCCTCCCTATATCAAAGAGTATCCCGCCGACCCCACCTCGTATCAGACAGTTTATGCGGCTCGGCCCGGGTCCGCGGCCGCCCCCACGGCGGGTCTGCATTTCACTCCCGCGCTCCTCGAGGCTCTTGCCGGGAGGGGTGTAGCCTCGGCCTTTGTGACCTTGCACGTAGGACTGGATACGTTTCAACCGATCCGCGAGAGAGTGGTCGAAGACCATCGCATCCACACAGAGGCATACAGCGTCACCGCGCAGGCATTGGCTGCGATCTCTGAAGCGCGCACGGCTGGTGGACGCGTGGTAGCCGTTGGCACCACCGCCACGAGGGTGCTGGAGACCCTTGCAGCCGAGGGGCTGGCGGGAACGGAGCTGAGTGCGGAAAACGGTGGATGCGAGCCACAGGGCTCTGTCTCAGGCTCCACGAACATCTTCATCACCCCGGGCTACTCTTTCAAAGTGGTCGATTCACTTCTCACCAACTTCCACCTGCCTCGGAGCAGCGTGCTTGCGCTCACCATGGCCTTCGCCGGAGTCGACGCCATCCGGCGGGCATACGCCGAGGCGATCGCTCAGAGCTACCGGTTCTTCAGTTTCGGCGACGCTATGCTCGTCGAGCGGCTTGGCGTCGATCGGCGGGCATGCTCATGAAGAGTCTTGACGGGTTGCCCGACTTTCCATTCGCCGTGGAAGCCCGGGACGGCTTGGCACGCGCCGGACGCCTTGTGACGCCGCGGGGCGCGGTGGAAACGCCTTGTTTCATGCCCGTAGGCACCAAAGGGACCGTGAAGGCGATGCTCCCCGAGCGGCTTCACGCGCTGGGGGCCCAAATGATCCTCGCTAACACGTACCACCTCGCGCTGCGGCCGGGCAGCGACGTTGTCAAGGAACTGGGGGGGCTTCACCGGTTCATGGGCTGGAACGGCCCGATCCTCACGGACAGCGGAGGATATCAAGTCTTCAGCCTGCTCGACACAGCTCGCATCGACGACACCGGGGTGGCCTTTCGCTCTGTCTACGACGGCTCCAAGCACCTCTTCACACCCGAACGGGCGATGACGGAGCAGCAACGGCTTGGAGCGGATGTGGTCATGTGCTTCGACCAATGCCCGCCCGGCACCGCCACCGTGGCTGAAGTGAGGGAGGCGGTGCTGCGTACCTCTCGGTGGGCAGCGCGCTGCAAACGCCAGCACCTGGAACAAGGCGGCGAAGGGACAGATGGCCGTCAGATGCTTTTGGGGATCGTGCAAGGGGGCGTGGACGCGGCATTGAGGAAGGAGAGCGCGGAGTCACTGTTGGAAATCGGCTTCCCCGGCTACGCCATCGGCGGACTGACGGTGGGAGAGGATCGCCAGGCGATGCTGGAGACGACCGAGTCAACGGCTGGGCTACTCCCAGAAGACCGAGTGCGCTACTTCATGGGCATAGGGGACCCGGAAGGCCTGCTGGAGGTGATCGGACGCGGGGTGGACCTGTTCGACTGCGTCCTGCCCACCCGGACCGCTCGGATGGGCACGGCTTTCGTGCGGGGTGGGCGCCTCAACCTTCGTAACAGAGAACACGCACCCTCCAGAAAGCCTTTGGAAGACGGTTGTCCTTGCGCGGCGTGCACCGGTTTCACCCGCGGCGCGATACGCCATTTCGTGATGCAGAAAGAGATCCTCGGATTGCAGTTGCTCACCGAGCACAATCTCACGTTTCTTTTCCGGCTCGTCGCCGGGGCGCGCGCAGCCATTGTGTCCGGTCACTTCGCTTCCTTCAAAGATGGTTGGGGCGCCTCGTGCTAACATGAAGCCTCAGACAATCCAGGCCGGCTTGGGGCAGGTTCTCGGGGCGGTTTCTCTAGAAAAAGGAGGGTTCGTTGGGTAGTTCCCTGTTGATCGTCTATGTGGTTGCGTTTATCGCCATCTTCTATTTCATGGCGATTCGCCCGCAACAGAAGCAACGCAGGGCTCACGCCGACCTGATCTCGACGCTCAAGAAGGGCGATCAGGTTGTCACCGCTGGGGGGATGTACGGCACGGTCAAGCGTATCGAAGAGGGCATCGTGGTGATCGAGATCGCCAGGGGTGTCAGCATCAAGGTTGCGCGGCGTGCCATAGCCGAAGTCATCCGTGACAAACAGATGGCAAGGGCGGCGTCTCCGGAAGGCACCAGCCGCCGTGGGAAGGACGATACGCCCGAAATCGAAGACGAGTCCTCGGATGCTGATTCGTCCCCGGACGACGCGGCGGATCCCGACGGCTTCTCCGATAACCCGGACGAGGCTCCGCAAGCGGATTCGGTGTTTCCTCGGCTCAGAAGCCGGACCAGGAAGCCTCGGTAGCTCCTGTCTGTTGCCTTGAGGGGGGACGGCCGCCCGCACGTCATGTGGGGGTGACCGTCTCGAGGCAGAGCGAGATTCGTTGACAGCCTCGCGCTGGTGGCATATTCTCGTCCGTTGTGCCCACCGGCGTAGCTGCGCCGTGGGGCGCAAAGGCCCCAAGTGAACCGCTTCATTAGAAAGGTGCGCTCTTGTCCAGAATAAGGCGTGATGCCGGCATACTGGTCCTCGTGGTGGTCCTCCTCGGCGTTGCCGCCTTCCTGGCTTTCCCTATCTCAAAGACGAAGCTCGGACTGGACCTGCAAGGCGGGCTCTCTGTTGTGCTCGAGGCGCAGGACACAGCGAAGGCGCCGCTCACGAGTGCGGCGATGGACCAAGCTGTCAAGATCATCCAGAGCCGCGTGAACAAGTTGGGGGTTTCGGAGCCGGAGATCCAGCGCCAGGGCACGAAGCAGATAAGCGTACAGCTGCCGGGGATCAAGGACCCGGTGACGGCACTCGCGGTGATCGGTAAGACGGCGGTTCTCGAGTTTTTCGACGTAAATACCCAGTTCGGCACCTCCTATAAGTCGGAGGCTGAGGCCCTGAAGGCCGCCGGAGTCACCTCAGCGAGCCAACTCCCCTCAAGCAAGGAGATAATCCACTACCCGGCCTCCGCGGGGAGTACGAGCGATGCCTGGTATGTGGTTACGACGCCGCCTGTGGTTTCAGGAACGGATCTGACCGGGGCGCAGCAGGGCTTCGACACATTCAACAACGCTAAAGTGGACATGCAGTTCAACAGTGACGGAGCCACTAAGTTCTCGGACATCACGCAGAAGATGGCCGACACGGCCAGGATCACCGGGGCTGACCAATTGCTGGCGATAGTGCTGGACGGCACAGTGGAGTCGGCTCCGCGCGTGCAAGAAAAGATCGCGGGAGGCCAGGCGGAGATCACCGGCAAGTTCACGGTGGACGAAGCCAAGAACCTCGCGTTGGTGCTTCAGACCGGTGCGCTGCCCGTAGATTTGGTGCCCGTCAATCAGAGCGAGATCGGGGCCACGCTGGGCAAGGCGGCTCTCAATCAGGCTCTACTCGCGGGCGCCGTCGGGCTCCTCCTGGTGATGGCCTTCATGATCGTCTACTACCGGGCCCTCGGCCTCGTGGCCGACATCGCTATTGTCATCTACGGGGTGCTGTTCATGGGCATCCTCAACGGCATAGGCGTCACTATGACCCTGCCGGGGATCGCAGGCATGATACTCACGGTAGGGATGGCCGTGGACGCCAACATCCTGATCTTTTCCCGTATGCGTGATGAGGTGGGAAGAGGCAAGTCACTCGGGCCTGCCACTGAGATTGGGTTCAAGAAAGCGTTTCGGGCCATTTTCGACTGCAACATGACCACCATCATCGTGGCTGTCATCCTGTTCTGGGCGGCTTCGGGGACCGTGCGCGGTTTCGCGCTCACTCTGGGTGTGGGCGTGGCCCTATCCATGTTCACCGCTGTGCTCGTGAGCCGATCGATGCTGGTCTTGCTTAGTCACTGGAAGGTGTTCCGCAACGAGCATTTTCTGGGGCTCCACGTG
>JADGPI010000148.1 GCA_017882525.1 Thermoleophilia bacterium | reverse complement strand
TCGATCACGAGAGGCAAGTACGCCGACCTGATCGTGCTCGACCAGAACATCTTCAAGGTGCCGATCCAGAACGTGGACCAGACCAAGGTGCTGACGACCATCTTCAACGGCAAGGTCGTCTTCCAGCAGTAGCGCCATCGCACAAGCCTGCCTCGGGGAGACCCCGCCAGATCCGATCCGGCGGGGTCTCCCTGCTTCTTGGAAGGCCTATGCCCCCTCGATAGACGATTGACCCAGTCAGGAATCCGCTGACATGGCGATAGTAGGCAGTGGAAGGATCGCTGGAGTCACCGAAGTGTTGGGGGGAGATCATGCGAGTTTCACGGAAGGCATCGACCGATGGATTCACGCTCATCGAGCTCCTCATCGTGATGATTATCATTGGCGTCCTCGCGGCGATCGCTCTCCCGATGTACATGAACCAGAGAGACAAGGCCAGGGACGCTGCGGTCAAGCAGGGCGTGCACAGCATCCGGGTCGCCGTCGTGACCTATGCCGCGGACCACAATGGCGCCTATCCGGCGACCGCGTACGTCACCTTCACCCCGGGCGACAGGACGGCCGACAATCTCGGCAACAAGTACCTCCCCGAGTGGCCCGAGAACCCCTGGACCGGGCAGCCGATGCAGAACACAGGCGGCGCGACGCTCTTCGAGGGCGACTCGGAAGCCGCCGTCACCGTGAACACGCTGGTCGGTGCCGATCAGACCCTCTACGCCGATATGGAGCCGGCCAAGCCGACCAAGTCGCCCAAACCAAGCCCTACGGCCACTGTGAAGCCTACGGAAGAGCCCACGGTGAAGCCTACGGAAGAGCCCACGGCGAAGCCCACGGAAGAGCCCACGGCGAAGCCCACGGTGAAGCCCACAGAGACCCCCACGGCGACGCCCTCAGCGACACCTACTGTGGCGCCAACGTCGACTCCGGACCTCGGCGCTGCCACCCGGGGCGACTTCGCCTACGCCTATGGTGACGGGAACACCTCCTTCGGCCTTGCGGGTTGGCTGGCCGGCCAGGAGGCCTTCATCGTTCAGTGGCTCCAGTAGGATCCACGAGGTAGCGCGGCTGCGGCCGGGACCACTGGGGCGGCCGGGCGTCGCGTGGGATCTTGCGATGGCGATGGCCACGGCGAACGGGCCTGTATCGTGGCCGACTGCGGCTTGCCCCTTGGGATGTGTGGAAGGAGAGTTGCGGCCACGCCTGTCGTGCAACCCGTCTGTAACCCGCAGGCTTCGTGACATGGTCGTGCACCGCCGCCCGGGTCGCTCCGTGATCTCGCGCTATACTTACGCTCTCGTGGGCCGCTAGCTCAGCTGGGAGAGCGCCTCCCTTGCACGGAGGAGGTCAGCGGTTCGATCCCGCTGCGGTCCACCATGATTTGCAGGGAAATCGTCCCTGTGACACCTCGCCCAGACCGCCGGCTGCAATCATTCTGCAACCCAATTGCGTGCATATGGATGTCATGAAATGGGACGCGATGGGGGTCTTTGCGCCTGCACTCACTGTCCATGACGGAACCGGAGCGGGTGCAAGGGTCTTCAGGGGGGAGAGGCGGGGAGACTCGCGCCCCCTACAGAAGGAGGAGGTCACCTGGCAGAGCTCCGTCCTCCTGCGCTTCGGACTCCCGATCCGAGGGTCGGTTCCATGCGGACCTTGCCCGCATCCGACGATGGCGGGAGACCTCAGTCGCGGCTGTGATCCACATCTGGGAAGTACGAGCGGTAGGGCCAGCCCACAGCTTCAGACCAACGCGCGCCAGCGGGGGCAGTTCTAACCGAGGGTCCTCGGCGGGAGCCACTTGTCTCATGGTCATGATCGTGTCGAGTGAAGCCGCGGATCACGAGGTCGGGTGCCGCAGTCCTTGCCTGCGAGTCCACAGGGTGGAGGTTGGCGTCTCCCTGTTGAGGGGCTGATGTCTTGTCGCATAGCCCAAGGGACAAGTCATCTTCGTGCAAGACGCTCACTCTCTGTAGAATCTGGCACAGGTGCACTGACACGTCCAAGGGTCGGAGGACGCATGGAGGCGAATCCGCGCAAGCTCTACGAGCTGCTTTTCACTGGCAACCAGTTCGTCATTCCGGTCTTTCAGCGGAAGTAGGTCGGGAGCGGTGCAGCTGTCTTAAAGGTCCTATGCAGTCTGTCGACTATCAAGGAGCCGAGGAGTGAGATGCGCGACTGTTTGGCGAACCAGCACATTCCGTCTCATGCCTCCGCGAGCATCTCGAGGACCTGCTCGGTCGTCCTGATGTCCGCGTAAGCCCAGTCCAAGATGGCCAGCTCAGCCTCGTGCCACTCCTTGCGTATCTCTGCAGTGGCGTCACTAACGACGATCATCCTGAAATTCCGCTCGACCCCGCCCCGCGTTGTCGCGCTGACACATACCGCGGTCGTGACCCCGGTCATGACGCAGGTCGTGACCCCTAGGTTGCGGAGGACTGTCTCGAGAGCCGTTCTGCGAAACCCGTCATAGCCTTTCTTGATGATCATCTTCTCCCCGGCTTCGGGTGCAATCTCCTCGGCTGTCTCCGCGCCCCAGGTCCCGCATACCGCGAATTGGGACTTGAGAGCTCCTGGCTCGTCCGGGAACCGCCAGTAGGGGAAGGAAGCATCGGCGTAGTCGGGTTCCAACAACTGCTTCATGTGGATTACGGGGCGGCCGGATCCCCGGAATCCCGCCTCGAGCCTCTCGATGTTAGGGATGGTCGAAGCTAGGAACTCCAGATCGATCGGGACCTCCGGATGCTCCTTTCTTACTCGGTCGATGTACGCGTCGTTCCGCAGAAAGTCGTTGACCATGTCCACAACGATCAGCGCCGATGTCCTTATGTCCGGTCCCATGGCTTGTCCCTCCGGCCTCATCGCTACTCGATGACCAGCTCTGCCAACTCCGACCCTCGCCCGATCGGCACCGCAGCCAATCGTAGTGTACCGTGTCAAGCTTCACGGAACACCGCCAGCAGTTCGATCAACTGCTGGCCATTGCCATGGTGGATAAGCGGAGCTGGCTCAGCTTCGTTCTTCTGCACTTCGGATCCCTCATGTTCGACAATCCGTCGATCCGGGCGCTGCCCGCATACGGCGATGGTGGGAGGCCTCGGTCGAGCGGTCGACCACTATGCCGGCGGTTAGGGCCAGCCCACAGATTGAGACGAACGCGCGCCAGCGGGGGCAGTTCTAACCGAGGGTCCTCGGCGGGAGCCACTTGTCTCATGGTCATGAGATTGTCGGGCGAGGCCACGGAACAGGAGGTCGGATGCCGCGCATCCTTGCTTGCGCGTCCACAAGGCGGAGGTCACGCCGTCCTGCCGCGGCCAAGCGTCAACGAGCGCAGCCGCCTCGAACGCGCTCAACCATTCCGCAACCTACATGCGTGCGTCGGATGGAAGGGCCGGGGCCGACTGGGCTCGGTCAGGATGGCCGGCTACCTGCCGCCCCCTGTTCCCACATCGGATGTGCCGGCCTCGACCGACACCATGCCGCCTCTGACCACCCCGTAGCGGTAGTGGCGCGGGTGGTCTCCCGAGCCGAGGCCGTAGCTGCCCGGGTCGACAAGGTGCAGGCCGGCGGCGCGGAAGTCGGCCTCGGTCCAGTGGCGAAAGACGCTCGGCGTGGTATGGCCGGCGATCTGCTCGGTTCCGTCGTGTAGCCGCT
>JADGPI010000147.1 GCA_017882525.1 Thermoleophilia bacterium | reverse complement strand
TGAGAACGATCCTGGCTCTGGCACTTTTCCATGGCCGGGATTCGGGCAGTGGGCGCCAGAAACGGCTCCACAGCAGGTAGGCCCCCATGGACGCGCTCAGCCAGGCCGCGCCCAGACTCCACGAGGCTAGCACGTCGGTCGTCCAGTGGACTCCGAGATAGAGCCGCGAGAACCCTATGAGCGCGACGCGATTCGGCCACCCGCCGGCCGCGCGGGGTCTTGGCTTGAGCTCGTCCGACCCATGCATCCTCGCGACTAGCCCTCTTCCGCCACCACGGGATGCCTCAGCACCGTCTTCAGGTTCTCCGGCCTAGTCTTGAGCGGGTCCCCCAGATAGATCTCGTGATGGTCGCCCCGGAACGAATAACCATTTTCCGCCACGAACACTGCCATCTTCTCGAGCGTGCGCGGTTCGTCGGCATAAGGGCCCACGTGCAAGATCTGGATCGATAATCCTTCATGGAAGGTGCCCAAGGTCAGCTTGTCCAGCTGCGGGTTCTCTCGCTTCTTCCGGACCTTGGCCACCGCTTCAACGAACATCTCGTCGGTGATGAAGTCGGGCTGCATGATCATCATGGTCCACTGCCACTCTTCAGAGGTGGCGAAGTCGAAGCCGCCTCCCGGAGTGGTCCACAGTCCCTCCAGCGCCATGACCGGATAGTCGATAGGCTCGACGGGTTGGAGCTTCAACATGAATTTGAGAGTGTACGCCGCGCCATATAGCGCTCCCATCGCCTCCTGGAAGGCGGGAGAGGTCGCCGGAGTCTTGCCCTGCTCGATGCCGCCGTGCACCCTGATGAACTTCATCTCCGGGACGTCCACGAGCACCACGCTCTTTGCCGATGGAGCGTACAGATGCTTGAGTTGACCGCGAAGATCCAGCTTCTGAACCGGCCCTTTCTCCATTGCTCCCCCTCTCGCCGTCTAGTCCTCGTATTCCCCACGCAACTTCTTGGGAGGGTAGAATTTGTTGTCCGCCCACACCAGCGCCTTCTTCACCGGCGCCGAAGAGTGGATGGCCATCCATCGAACCGAGTTGTGGAATGGGTTCATCGGCTGGTTCCACGGGCACACCGCGATGCAGCGGCCGCCACACGTGATCCACTTCTTTCGGTTCGCCGCCCAGAACATCAGGCAGCGGTCCGGGCGCACGTACCACTTTCGGTAGCCGGGATTGTGGAAGATCGAATCGGGGGTCTCGGTCGGCTCGCCGAACGGTACCGCCCGCGGGGGACAGAACTTCGCGCAGTTTTCGCAGGCCATACAGAACTCGTGGGTGCCGAAGGAGATAGGCTTGTCGACGGCCAGGGGCAGGTCGGTGGTCACAGCCTTCAACCTCATGTTCAGGCCGAACTCTGGCGACAGCACCCTGCCGGTCCTTGCGAACTCCCCGATGCCCGCGTCGATCGCCATGGGCACCATGATGATATCCGGGTTCGAGCCCAGGGTCTCGCGGTAGGCCGCATCGTAGCCCATCTGGCAGATGAAGTCAGCGAGCTGAGTGGTGATGCACTTGAGGCGGGAGTACGTATCCGCCACGCCCAAGCCCGAGACATGCGAGGGCGCTGTGCGATTCATCGCCCTGTTGTGGGACACGGCGCAGACGATTGCGTACTTGTGCGGCACCTCCCGATCGGCGTACACCCAGCGCTGATCCACCTCGGTGATACGCACCAAGTCCGCCCCCAGCCACATAGCCACTTTCTTGATGAGCCGTGACATCCGGGCAGCCGCGTCCGGACCGTCGAAAGCAAAGCGCCCTTCGAGTGGCTTGACCGGGAGCGAGGCGGGATGGTACTCGCGACACAGGCGCCACACGGCTTCGTTCAAGGCCTGCGCAGGCCGGTCTTCCGGGTCCACTTCGGCGTACGGCAGCGGCCGGGAATAGGCATCCGCGTGGCGCCTCCGCTCGAACTCCTCGCGGAACTCAGCCCCGATAGGATTTTCCGGCTTCATCACCGCGAAGATGTTCCTTCGGCTATCGAAGCGCTCGATGGGACCCACGATGTACCGCTCGTACGTGGGCTGGTCGACCTCCTTCACGCCCAGCCTCCGGCGGAATCTCTCCTGCGCTTGGAGCTTCTTCTCGAACGGTTCGAGAGCCCGTTCAAGCTCGGTCATCCTCATGGGCGGGTCAGGCTTCAAGCGGTTCCAGACCCGCCTGCCTCTCCAGATCGAGAACGATGGCGGCCGAGTCTTTCCGGCCCAGGCCGGCAGCGATGGCGTCCGCGTAGCCCGCACGCACGCACTTGGTGGTGCGCATCTCCACGCCCGCTCCCTCAGCGGCGCGTAGCGCCAAGTCGAGGTCCTTGATGGTCATTTCCATGCGAAAGGCTGGTTCGTAATTGCGAGCAGCGAGCGCCGACGACTTGAAGCGGACGTATGGAGAACCCATAGCGCTGTTGCTCAGGAACTCGAGCATCTGGTCCCAATCCAGACCGGCCTTCTCCCCCAGGACCAATCCCTCGGCGAAGATGCTCATGGTGGTACCGACCATGATCTGATGGATCAACTTGAGGTACCGGGCGCCTTCCCCGGGGCCGACGTAATAACGGACCTCGCCGAGCGAGGCTAGATAGAGGTCGGCGGCATCATAGACAGCCCTATCGCCAGAGGCGATGATGGTCAACTTGCCGGTTTGAGCCGCGATGGTGGAGCCACTCACCGGAGCGCGCAAAAACCCCACGCCAAGTCGCTCGGCTGCAGCAGCGACCTCCTCCGACTCCGACGGAGCGACCGTGGCCATGTCCGCGAGAACCGCGGGCAACGGATCCGCGGAGAGTACGCCATCGGGGCCGAGCGTCACACTCTTGAGAGCGGGACCGTCCGCCACGTTCGTGAAGCAGATGTCCTTGCCGGACGCCGCCTCCGCAGGTGTGGCGACCTGTCTCGCTCCCGCTTGGACGAGCGAGGCCGCTTTGGACGCAGTGCGGTTGTAGACCGTGACCTCGTGACCAGCGGCCAAAAGCCGAGCGGCCATACGCGAGCCCATGAGCCCGATCCCCACAAAACCCACTCGACCCATGACCATTGCTCCTTCCAACCCCACATCGACCCTGGGTGACCTCATTTGACGCTGCTTGCGAACCATCATACCGCCATCCCGGGTGCCGGCCGTCCACGACCCCGCACGGAAGTGCCTGATGGAATCCGCCGATCGAACCCCTGCCGGCGCTATTGCGACAGTGCCGAACACTCGCTATCGTACCGTGCGGCTAACCGCATGGAGGGGCCCGGAGCCGGCACGGAGCCGGCCGCGGAAGAGAAGGAGCAGGGATCGATGACAGCAGCCTCTAGGCCCCGCAATAAGCTGGACTGGCGCGAGATCGTGCTCGTGGTCCTCGAGGCGATCCTGGTGATCGGCGCCGGAGCCGGCGGCATCGCGCTCATGGCCCGGCCGGAGTCTGGATTGGGCATGGGCGTGGCCTCGCTGTCCAAGTCGCCCTTTCACAACTTCCTCATTCCGGGGATCATCTTGTTCGTTGCCAACTCTCTTCTCCCCCTTGCCATAGTCGTCGTCACGTTCCTCAAGGTCCGTTGGAGCTATCTCGGGCACGTTGTCGTGGGCACGTCGCTCCTGATCTGGATCGTGGTCGAGATGATATGGATCTCCTACAACTGGCTACAGCCGGCTTTCGGGGTGATGGCGCTTCTGGTGCTCGGGTTCGCCATCTGGAACTGGGTCCACAGAGCTCGCCGCGCCGCTCGATCGTGAGCCGGCCCCACACCTGTGCCGGCGGCGCGCGAGGCCGAGCCATCGGGTGAGCCGAGCCGCCCCCAACAAGAGAGCGGCCGGGCATGCGCCGGCCCATGTCGCCGCAACGGGTTCGGCATAGAACTACCCATTTCGGGGCACCCTTCCCGCCATGAAACACCGTGGCATCGCCAAAGCAGGCACCGGGCTCGCAGTCGGAGCCCTGCTGACCGCGCCCCTCATGGGCATCTTCACCCTCGGTTCGCTCGTTGGGATCCCGTCGGTGCCGTTCACGGTCTTCGAGTGGCTCATCCGGGTCCTCCCCGGGCGCCTGGTGATATTCGGACTGGATCTCACGGTGCGGGTGCTCCAGGGCCTCGGCTTCAACATAAAGAACACGGCCAAGACGGCCGAGCAAGTCTTGGCCCTGAGCTCCCTCTTCCTGGCCGGACTGGTGATCGGACTGCTCTTTTTCGCCCTTGTCAGGACCCGCGATCCGAGGCGCATCCGGCGTTATGGGCTAGGTGTTGGAGCAGCGGTGGGCCTGTTCTCGGCAGTGATCACTCTGGTCCAGGGGCCGCCGGCGACCGGCGTCGGTAAGGCGGGGATCGTGATCTGGGTGCTTGGATTCTTCCTTTTGTGGGGTTGGTGGATCGCCCGCCTCTATCTCGTCAGCTTCCCTTCCCCCCGCCGGGTGCCGGCCGCACCCGTGGTTGACGCGGGACCGGTCGCGGGACCTGTCACAGCCGCGTCGCCACCGCTCAGGAGAATAGAGATGCGCGCCGGAGAAGCACCACTCGCCGAGGCCCATGTCATCAGCCGCCGGCGCTTTCTCATCCAGATGGGTGGGCTCATCGCCACGATCGTGGTGGTAGGCGCGGACGTGGCCGACGTGTTGCACGCCCAGGCGGCGCCGAAGCCGCCGGTGGCTGTAAAGGCTCCCATCCCCTTCCCCAATGCGGACTCGCCGGTGCTGCCGGTACCCGGCACACGCCCCGAATACACGGCCGTCGCCGACCACTACCGGATCGATATCGACCTTACCTCGCCGTCCGTCGATGCGACGACTTGGCGCCTCGCGATCAGTGGGCTGGTCGCCAAGCCCCTCTCGTTGACCCTCGACCAGATCAAGACCGGCTACAAATCCGTGGACCAGTTCGTGACCTTGGCGTGTATCTCCAACCCCGTCGGGGGGACGCTCACCGGTACCACTCTCTGGACCGGCGTGCCTTTCCGCGACATCCTCGCCCAGGCCGCTCCCACCGCCACCGCCCGCTACGCGCACCTGGTGTCCGAAGACGGGTTCGACGAAGCCATAGATCTCACGATGATCAACAGCGACCCCCGCATCATGCTCACCTACGCCTGGAACGGGCAGCCGCTCACCCAGCCCCACGGCTTTCCGCTCCGTGTGTACATCCCCGACCTGTACGGGATGAAGCAGCCGAAGTGGATTCTCGGCATCACGCTGGTCGCCGACCCGATCCAAGGTTACTGGGTGACCCGGGGCTGGGACCAGAAAGCGGAGATGAACACCACCTCGGTCATCGACACCGTTGCGACCGACCAACTCATCATGCGGTCCGGCCGCACCTACGTGCCCATCGGGGGGATCGCACATGCCGGAGCCAAGGGCATCTCCAAGGTGGAGGTGCAGGTGGACAACGGCCCGTGGGAGGCCGCCGAGCTACGCGCGCCGTTGTCGGATCTGACCTGGGTGATCTGGCGTTACGAGTGGCCGTTCGCCGAGGGACTGCACAAGTTCAGCGTCCGCGCCTACGACAGCAAAGGGCAGCTGCAGGTGACCCAGGAGAACGCGACCTTCCCCTCGGGCGCCACCGGCATCGACGAGAAGCGCGTGGACATCCTGCCTATGAAGTTGTAAGGACCGCGGCGGCGCGCGACGCGCCGGCGAAAGCCCGCCGACCGCCCGGGCGCCGCGCTACGGCTGGTAGTTAGCGACCTTCTGCATGATCACCCAGAGAATCTGGGCCAGGTCGCCCCGGCTCGCGTTCGTCCAGGGCCTCCACTTCGGTCCGAAGCCCTGCACCGCCGCCAACACCCCGTTGAACTCGAGCACCTGCATGGCCGTCTGGTGGTCGGCGCTGAAGTTACCGAGCGAGCCTACGTAGCCCGCGGGCGGCTGGGTCAATAGCCCGGGATAGAGTTTCTGGAGCCCCCGATACACCATGGTGACCGCCTGGGCTCGGCTGATAGCGGTGTAGGGCGAGAACTTGGTGGGCGTCACGCCAAGCGTGATCTGCGCGTTGAACACGGCGGCCACGTACTCATGGGGATACAGGTTGAGAGGATCGTCGGCGCCGAGGTCGGTGAAGGGGGGCAGTGCCATGTTCTCGTCAGGGTGGAGTCGCAAGGCGCCCGACACCATCTTGGCGAACTGCGCCCTCAGGACCGGGTTGGCGGCGCGGAACTCGGTCGCGCCCCGGCTGACGGGGTAACCGCTCACAAGACGCCGTTCAGCCATGCCCTGGATGGCGGGGAAGTACGGGTCGCTCGCCGGGACGTCGTCGAACACGGGGAAGACTACGGAGTAGACCTCGCCGGCCGCGTCTTGCCCTGCGCTCCACACCACCCGGCCGAGATCGACGTAAGGATTGCTGGTCGAGACCCCTGACGTCCCGAACCGCGTGGTCTGGCCGGTAGACCCGGTAACGGCGTCGTAGACGCCCACCGTGTTCGTGCCGGATGCCGTCCACCAGACCACGAGCCGGCCGTCGGTGAGCGGAAACACATCGGCTGCCTGGTCGTTGCTGAGTTGAGCCGTGGCCTGCGTCGTCAGGTCATAGACGTAGATGTCGGAGCCTGGGCCGTTGCCACTCGCCCACACGATCTTGTTGCCGCCCAGGCTGATGAAGTTCTTAGGAGACGGCGCGGTCAAGGGAGAGCTGGTCGTGCTCTTCGCGATGTCGTACAGGCGGATGGTGTCGGTTCCGTATGGACCCTCTTGCCAGATCACCCGCCCCCCGTCGATGCTGATGTCGCGATATCGCTCCGCATTCTCCGTGAGCTTCTTCGTGACCCCGCTTCGCGTGTCGTACAACATCACGTCCACAAGGGTATCCGGGGCCACAGTGCTCTTGCGCTCCCAGGCCACGTATCCGCCGCTCACCTGCACACCGTAGTCATCCAGATCGTCGGCAGTGATCTTTTGCGTCGCCCCGTTGGTGGAGTCGTACACGTAGATGTCGGCTGGGGCGCCGGGAGCGGCTCGATCGTACCAGACCACGTACCGGCCATCGGTGGCGAGTTCCTCGTTGTCGTCCTGCGGCGTGGCTACCAGCTGCTCCTGACCCGTCACCAGGTTCATAGCGCGTATCGCATAGTCTCCGCCCCAATGGCTCCCCCAGACCACCAGGTCGGCCGCCAGGAACGGATGGTTGGAGTACTCGCTCACATGGGGGCTCACGTTCTTTGTGACCCCGGTGAGAGAGTCATAGATCATAAGTCCGAGACCGGACTGGTCCGCGCCTATCCACGCTATCCGGCCCTGACTGACCACGGGCACGAGATCGGCGTAGGCGTTGCTGGTGATCTGTTGGTAGACGTAGGGAACCACGGCCGCCCGAGCCTGTCCGGAAAGACCGAAGCCAAACAGCGCGCCGGCCACGAGGACGACCAGCCCGGCAGTGTATATACACCGAGTGACCACTGCGAGCACCTTGGTTCTCATCCTGCCACCTCTCGGAGCAATTCGTAGTGCGTTCCTATCCTAGTCAAACGGTCGGACGAGGTAAAGCGCACTGTCTGCACCCAAGAAGAAAATA
>JADGPI010000146.1 GCA_017882525.1 Thermoleophilia bacterium | reverse complement strand
GCCAGAGGATGAAAGCTCTAACCGAAATAATGCGACGCGCTATCCAGGCGATTCACCGCCGGACGGCGAACGAACACGGCTATGTGATGATACTGGCGATGCTCGTGCTGGTAGCGGCAGGGATGCTTTCGGCCACCTTGGTGACCGAGTTGGCGTTCAACACCGAGCATGTCTCGCGCAACAAGGCGTACACGCAGTCTCTTGCTGTGGCCGAAGCCGGCCTGAATCAGTATCTGTGGATGGTCCAGAGTGGGGGCAGTTTCGCTGGGAACAACTATGCCATTCCAGGCAACACCGGTTCTGATTCGCATTACAAGCAGTTCGACTTCACCGACCCTTATGACAGCTCGCTCAAGGGCACCTACGCGATCATGGTCACTCCGCCGTCGGCCTCGGATTCACGCATAACCGTCAAAGTCACCGGCATCTCCAAATCGCCGCTTGACGTGCCACGTACCGTGAGCGCGCACGTGGGTCAGCCCGCGTTCAGCCAGTACCTCCTCTTGACCAACGACGAGGTCTGGATCGGGGGACCGCTCGACCGCGTGTGGCACGGAAAGACCTTCTCGAACACCGGCATCATCATCGACACGGCCGATGTCAACGATACGATAAGCTGCTCGAATCAGACCTATTCGAGCGCCATGTTCGGAGGGAACCATCCGGGTGTCTGGACGGGGGGTCAGAGTCAGTACACCGTTCCATCCAACAGTCCCTCGCGCGCGTACTGGCATTTCCCGGTGCCCCCCATCAGTTTCCAGACGGTCACCTCGAACTTCCCGGTGTTGAGTGCTCTGGCCGTGGGCAATGGCGTGAATCTGCCCTACTCCACTTCCAGCGCCCATGATGACACTCAGGGTTGGTACATAAAGCTTCTGCCCAACAAGCAGTACCAGATATCGCGGGTCACGGGCGAGGTGGAGCAGAGTAGTTCGTACGGGGGCAACCTCACAATCGTCGCGCCAACCAGCCCGGTGCCGAGCGGGGTGCTCAACTACCCGCCGAGCGGAGTCATCTTCGTCAATGACAACGTCTGGGTCGAGGGCGCGAATCTAAGCGGACGCATCACCATAGCCTGCTCGGGTCAGCTGAACTCCTCGGGGAAAACGGCGGCGACCAATGCCAGCATCGTGGGCGACCTGACCTACTCGGCATATGACGGCACTGTGACCGTGGGCGTCATCGCACAGAACGATGTGAAGATCCCCACATACGCTCCTTGGAAGGAGACTGGGACCCTCTCCAACATGAATCTGGAGATCGACTGCGCACTCATCGCCCAGCAAGGAAAAGAGTATGTATCCGCCGCGGACTTCGGCGGTCCGGACCGGGGCACTCTGACCATGTACGGATCTGTGTCGTCATATACCCGGCCTTATCGTTACAACACGGGCAACAACGGCGGCTTCCTCAGCGGCATCAACAACTACGATCCGTACCTGCTCCATAATCCCCCGCCATACTTCCCAACCGCGGGGAGCTTTCAGATCTTGGACTGGAGCGAGCTGCCTTCCTCCCAGGGACTGCTCTTCTGATCGATCGCGTAGAGGGCTCTCTAGCCACGCGTCCGTCGCCCCACTGGGCCGCGGTGGCGGGAAGCGCACGCCGACATGCTGAGGTACCGCCGCGCGCGGGCGGCCCGGAAGGCGCCTTACCTTCAAGGTCGAATCTAAGAGCTGTCGAGTCCCGAACAGCCAAGGAGTGAATAAGTGAAAGCGACACGAGGATACCCGCGCGTGGCCCCGCTGCTCGCAGTCGCCGCTCTGGTCATCGTCATGCTGGCGACGGCTGCTTGCGGAACACCGACCTCGGCGACGACCACCAAGACCTACACGAGCAAAGACTACGGCTACACGTTCCTCTATCCCAAGGACTGGCGGGTGGCAGACCAGACCTCGGTGGGCGACACCGCTGGAGGCACCTCGGTATCCGAGATCGGGGTCCTTGACCCCGCCGGAGCCACGGCCGGTAGCGAGTTGATTGACACGGCCATTGTGAGTATCTACAAGCTCAATGCGACGATCGTCGCATCCATGATGCCCGACGTTCGCAAAGAAGTGGAGACCGTCCTGGCCAGCATCGAAAGCCAGCAGTCGGACATCAAGACACTCGATGCGCTGTCTGAGATCGCCATCAACGGCATGTCGGGCTTCAAGGTGACCTACTCCTTGACCAAGAGCGGAACCCCCATCACCTCCACCATGTATTTCCTCTTCTCGGGCAATATCGAGTATCAGGTGACTGTGCAGGCCGCGGACCCGAACTGGGGCAAAGACAAGCCCATTTTCGACGCGATGATGGCGAGTTTTCAACCAGGACCCAGCAAGTAGCAAGCACCGGGAGATATTTGTCTCCCACCGATTACCACCCAGGCCGGCGCGCTTTATGCGCGCCGGCCTTTTTGTTGCCCATCACAGGCCTGTGAAGCTCGCTTCCGAAGGCGACGTGACCTGAGGGCTTGACCAAACGGCCACGACACTTTAAGATGCATCACGATATATCGTAATATATCGTTAGCGGCAACGCCGCTAGGGAAGAATCTCAGTGTTCGGAGGCACGAATGGAAAATGGTGAGAACACCAGCGCAAGGGCAAAAGGACGGAGCGAGCGATCAGTCAGGTGCTGTAGCGCGTCGAGGGGAAAGGCGTTCTTGCTGGGCGGCCCGGTGCTGGCCGGCCTTGCCGTTTACGCGCACAAGAGAAGAGGACATCACGGATGTGGAGACGAGGAGGTCATGATGGGTCCCGGTCACGGTCCCGATAGGTTCATGCGGCATGTACACGGACCAGGCGCCCGGTTCTTCGAGAGGGGCGGCATCAAGTTCGCGATCCTCGATCTACTGAAGGACAAGCCGCGCCATGGTTACGAGGTCATCCGCGAGATGGAGGAGCGGTCGGGAGGCTTCTACAGCCCTAGCCCAGGCGCCGTCTACCCCACTCTGCAGGCCCTCGAAGACCAGGATTTTGTGACGTCGGCGACCACGGAAGGCAAGAGGGTGTACTCGATAACGGAAGCCGGTCTCGCCTATCTGGAGGGACACAAGGAGCAAGCCAAGAGCCACCGCGAGCGGTGGGTGGCCAACTGGGGCCCGGGGCCGCACGGCGAAGGACGCAAGGGCATGGGTGAGATGAGAGATGTTTTCGGTGACGTCATCCGGGCCGTGCGCAGAAGCGCCGGCGACTCCGAGAAGATGAACGAGATCCGCGACATTCTCCGAGAGGCCGCGAAGAAAGTCGAAGACATCGCGAAGCGCTAGAAAGACTTGCCGGGCGGGGGGCGGCCACCTTTGGTGGCCGCCCCCCGCCGGTTCGGTCTTGTCGAGACCAGCTCTAGCGGTGCAGTAGATCGTAGAGAAGGACGCAGGCCTCTCCTCGGGTGGCGGGCGTCCAGAAATCGTATCCGCGGCTGCCTATCCCCGACAATCCGTCGAGTAACCCGGCGTATGCCGCTTTACGAGCATAAGGGTAATGATCGGCGGAGAAGTTGCCGAATGTCGGCACGAACCAATCAGGAGGCTCTGCGAGTTCAGCGGCCCTCGCCACCATGGTAATCACCTGCGCTCGTGAAATGTTGGCGAAGGGAGAATAGTGGATGGGGTTGGTGCCCTGTGTGACACCGTTCTTCCAGGCTACCGCCACGTAGTGATAGGGGTAGAGATTCCCGACCACGTCGCGGACGTCGGTGAAGGGGCTGCTATCAGCCTCTGAGACCGGATATCCCATGGTGAGCACGATCATCTTGGCGAACTGCTGCCGGGTGAGAGACTGACCGGGCCGGAAGGTCCCATCGCCCATCCCGGTGACGAGCCCTCGCGACGCCAGGTCGTTGATCTGACTGGCGTACTGAGTCGTAGGGCCCACGTCGGAGAAAGGTTGGACGGGAGTGGTCGTCGTGGTGGTCGACAACGTGGTGCTCGTCGATGAGGTCGTCGTAGTGGAGGCTGCTTCAAAGGCGGTGCGCACGGCTGCGCCAGCGTCGATAAGGCCATAGCCAAAATCGCGGTCCCACCCGGCCGGGCCAAGGTCCTTGGCCGTCTGCTCGAGGATGTCGGCCGCTTGGCTCGGAGTGAGGTTCGTGTCTACCGAACGCATCAAGGCGACCACCCCGGCGACCAGCGGCGCCGCGAACGAGGTGCCGCTCCACAAGCCAAGGCGAGAAACGCCATCAGCAATCGCCCAACTGAGGATGCCGTCCCCCGGCGCCACGAGGTCCAGTCCTGCCCCGTATGCCGAGTACGAGGAGCGCGCGTCCATCTGGTCGACAGCTCCCACTGAGATGACACCCGGGTACGCGGCTGGGTATTCCACTCCAGCCGAGCTGTGGTTTCCGGCCGATGCGACCATGATCACGTTGTGAGTGAGCGCGTAGTCGACAGCGTCCCGCTGTACTCGGGTGTCGACGCCTCCCGTGAAGCTCACATTGATCACGTCGGCACCATGGTCCACGGCATACGTGATGCCCGCCGCCAAAGTACTGTCATACGCGAGATCGCTTTCGGTGATCTTGATGGGCATGATCTTCACGTTCCAAGCCGCTCCCGCGATGCCCTGGCCGTCGTTACCAGCCGCGGCGGCAACCCCGGCCACTCCCGAACCATGCCCCTCGGTATCTGTCCACGAGCTGGTATCCGAGCTGTCGTTCACCACGTTATGGGGCGAGACTATCCGCCCCGAGAAATCCGGGATGTTGCGGTCGATCCCCGTGTCGAGCACCGCAATCGTGACCTCGGCGGACCCGGTCGTTACGTCCCACGCTGCTGGCAGCCCCACCTGAGGCGGGCCCCACTGGTCGTGGTAGCTGGGATCATTGGGGATGCGAGAGGATTCCACTCGGCCATCCTCTTCCGCCCAGACCACTCCCGGAGTCATGCGCATAATCTGCATATCGGCGACTATCCGCGCCTCGGCCTCCGCTAGTCCGAGGGAGCCGGCATCAACGAGGCTGAGCACGTGCAAGTTGAGACCTGGGACCGAGTCGATCTCCCGCAGGCCGAGCGAGGAGAAGTCGGGAGCTACCCCGGCAACCAGTCTGACGACGATCCGCCCGGTACCGGTGGAAGGGGTCGAGGAGCCAAGCTGCTGGATAGGCCAAGACCAAGTCGAACCCGAGTCGGCCGATGCGGAACCCGCCGAGCCGAGGGAGGCGGCCTGCACCCCTCCGTGACCCAACGCCGGGAGAAGGACACCTGCCGTCAGCAGGGCTCCGGCCAGGACCAGACGGAGGGTGACTCTTATTCTCCTCACCCAATCGCCACCGAGATATCGAACTGGGGCGGATCGTCGAGGTGCCGCTTCACCGAGCATTGGTCGGCGGCGCGAATCACCGCATCCCTGTATTTCTCGGGAAAACCGGCAGCCAGTTTGATCTGGAGGGAGACCTTCTTCACCAAGTGAGTCTCTGGGTCACGATCTGCATGAAGGAGGACGCGAGCATCCTCGGTGGGCAGCCCGCGCTGCTGCAGGAAGCCGAGCACGAAGATCCCGGCACAGGTGGCCAAGGACGCCATGAACAGGTCGAACGGGGCCGGAGCTGTCCCGTCACCTCCGGCCCGCACCGGTTGGTCGGTCTCTATGACGTAGTCCCCGTACTTGGCAAACACCTTCTTGTTGCCCGGGAAGTAAACCTCCATGTCCATGGAGTCGCTCCTCTCTCGTTCGAGCCCGGTCCCGCCTCCAGGCCGGCCGGGCGACTCGCGGGGGCGCCGGCCGACGGCCGGCGCCCCCGCTACGGCACCCTCACTGCAGGGGATATTCCCGGCAGATCTTTTCCTCGTTCTTCTCGTTGGGGACGATCAGCTCGCCATCCACTTCGTCCAAGTCGAACCACCATTTCTGGGTGAGCTCGTCCGGGTCGACGAAGTCGTTGGCGATCAACCGGTCGCGCTGCTCGTCCACGCTCCGATGCAGCGCCTCGATACTCCCATCCCAGCCGGCCAGATCATGGGGCTCGGTGTTAGGCCGGTGCCAGGGGCACGTCTTGGTGCAGCGACCGCAGACGCAGCCTTCCTTGTTGAGGATCATGAACTCGTTGCAGCGCTCGGCATTGAGCTTCCAGGTGTAATAACCGTTGTGGAGCGTCTGTTTGCCGCGCGGTATGGCTCGGGCCGGACACTGCTCGGCGCATATGGTGCAATTGCCGCAGTACTCCTGCAGGCCGAAATCGAGGTAGCCGTCGACCTCCAGTTCCATGTTGGTAAGCACGGCCGCCGCCTTGAAGTTCGCTCCCATGAACGGGTTCAAGATGATCCCCATGCGGGAGACCTCACCCAGGCCGGCCTCGAGAACGAGCTGCGGCATCAGAGTTATGTACGCGTCCATGTTGGACGTCTCGGCCTCCCAGCCCAGCCTGCGCAGATAGTTGGCGACCACCTCGGTCTGCATGGCGATCCGCTGATAGGCCTGGAAGCTGGCCGAATCGAAGATGCGGTCCCATCCGTTGGAGGCGCGGATCACCGGGTCGTATTTGCGCACGGTGAACACGATCGCGTACTTGAAAGGAGCCTCCACCGGGTTGTTCTTGCCGTCACGAGTGAACACCGCAGACCGCGGCAGCCTACCGATGCCGATCATCTCGGCACCCAAAAAATAGCCCATCAGCTTGAGATGACGGCTCATCACCCGAGGGTCGTCGGGGATGGGCGCCTTCTTCGGCGCCACTGGGTTCAAAGCGGAGGCCGCCGCCACGTCGCCCAGCGCGCCGCTCAGATGGCCGCTCACCTTGTGCAGCCTGTTGATGTGCCACTGCAGATCCACCAGCGACGCGCCCATGGGATAGCGAACGGTGAGACGCTTGAACTCGCGCTGCATCTCTTCCCCGTATTCGCCCAGAAGCGACTTCCAGAATACGCTGTCCCTCGCGGCACGCCGCTCGATTGGGCCAGGGACCAGGTTGGTGGGCCTGTCCACCCGTTTCAAGAGATGGCTGGGATACGGGCCTATGGGGTCGTCATTGTAGAGGATGTCGTGGTACTTGAGTCTTTCCATTCTCTCCATGCTCTCTTCGTTCAATCGGGCAGGGGGACTGCCCGGGTCCCGCGCAGATACGCAGCGGACGCGCGGCAGAACTCGGACACGAGGACGTGCGCATCGGACAAACGCCCGGGAGAGTCGAAGGGGCTCTCGCCGTAGAAGACCAACTGCTCCATCAAAGCCAGCCACGTACGGCATACCATCTCAGCGGCTAACTCAGGCTCCGGGTGTGCCATCTCGCCCCGGTGAGCCAGTATCACAAGGGTGAGGGTCGACCGGCAGCTGGCAAAGAATCGCCTGCTTTCGTCCTGGAATACCGGCGAGAGGGCGCCCTGTACCGCGAACGCGTGTACTAGAGGAGCATCCCTCAGGATCATCGCCGCGCGCAGGGAGAAGAGCTTCTCCAGCGTCTCTTCTATCGGCATGTTCTCCATGTCGAGAGCCGCCAACTGATCCGCGTATAGCTCGAGAGCCCGCGCGTGATTGCGCTCCTGGACCGCATAGATGAGTGCATCTCGGTCCGGGAAGCGCCGGTAGAACGCACCCACCGAGGACAGGGCCTTCGATACTACTTTCATGACTGTCAGGCCGGCGATGCCATCCGAGCGGATGACTGTTTCGGCGGCGTCGAGGAGTCGCTCCAGGGTCTCCTGGCTTCGCCGCTGCTTGGGGGGTAGGATCGCCGGAATAGCGGTTCTCATATTGTCAATGCTACCAGTCTTCCGTGGGAAATAGGGTACAGCGGCCACGCCCTTGATATTGGGAATCAGAATTCCTATTATTTGCTTCGGTCCGGCGAACAAAGAAGACGCCGGGAAGGGAGCGCCACGCGATCCCGAAGGGGCTTAGACGAGAGAGGTTGTCACCACCCATGGAGAAGCTCAAGTACCACGACATTCTTTACAACGACGATCAGCTCGGCCCGTACCCCGAGCACCTGGTCAAACGGGTGGACAAGCCCACCAACAGGACTCCCGGGCCGGTCGAACGCGTGAGCGAACGCGACAGCCCTTTCATCAAGTCGTTCTTCGGTGAGTTCGGTGAGGAGATCCAAACTGGATTCAAGCGGATGACCGTCCGCTACCCCCTTGGAGGGGCGATCGCCGACATTCAATGGCACATCAACAAGATAAAGGAGAGCCGGGCTCCCGTAGCCGCTAAGAAGGCACCGTTGCCGGATGATCCAAGGGTCCTGAGCCGTCACCTGAAGTCTCTGGGGTACTTCCTCGGCGCCGACCTCATGGGGATCGGCCGGCTTCCCCAGTCGGCCGTTTACAGTACGAACGTGCGCGGCAACCAGGTTGAGGCCCCGTACAAATATGCCATCGTGTTCGCGGCCCGCAAGAACGAGAGGACGCTGAGCGCTTCCAACGGCTGGGATGACATCGTCGATCCGGTGAGCTTCCAGACCTACCAGCGCCTGGTGACGCAGACGGAAGTCATGGCCAACTACCTCAGGCGGCTGGGCCACGACGCCCTGCCGAACAACATGAACAACTATGTGGCCCTCATGCCGCAGGTGATCCTGGACGCGGGGCTCGGCGAGGTCTCCCGCATGGGCATCATCCTCAACCCGTTCCTGGGAGCGAACTTCAAGGCCGCGGCGGTGTTCACGAACCTCGAGCTCGAGGTGGACGGATACGCAGACTTCGGCCTGCAGGAGTACTGCAGCAACTGCACCATCTGCGCCGAGCAGTGCCCGGCCCGCGCCATCACCCGCGGTCAACAGACTCTCTACAACGGCTACTACACCTGGAAACTGAACAGGGAAGCGTGCTCGGAATTCGACGTTCTGAATAAAGAGGGCTGCGTATGCGGCCGGTGCACAAAGGTCTGTCCGTGGCATCGTCCGGACATGGAGCCTCGCGATTGGGCCGAGTGGGACGGCAGCCTCGAGTGGCTGCACAACAATGTCAACGAGCAGCGTGACCGCCTGGTCGCGTCCAACTTTATAGGTGAGGACGAACTCACCAAGAAGTGGTGGTTCCGGCTCGACGAAGTAGACGGGGAAATCATCGTCCCGACGACGAAGAACACGCACAAGATCTGCCGGGAATACCCGATCCAGGAATAGTCGAGACCGGGACTCGCTGGCCTCACGAGAGACGCCCACCCCGGCCGCAAAGGCCATGGTGGGCGTTATCATAGGTAGGGTCCCCACAGCGGTGCGGCGATCCCTGGCCGAAAGAGCTGAATGCCGTGAAATGCGACAGAGATGTGTCAACTGGTAAAGGCGGCCCGTGAGCACGGAAGATACTAACGCCGTAGTCTTTCAACCCTCCGGGAGGCGCGGAGAGATCGCGCCGGGCAAGACGCTTCTGGAGGCCGCCCGCGAGCTCGGGGTCGACCTGGAGAGCGTATGCGGTGGTGTGGGCGCCTGCGGGAAATGCCGGATAAGGGTTGAAGAAGGATACTTTCCCACCTGTGGCATCACATCCGGCGCTGCTCACATCACGCCCACCACGCCACTCGAGATGGGGCTCTTCACACCGGATGAGCTTGCAGCTGGGATGCGCCTTGCGTGTCAGGCCCACCTTCTCGGCGACGTGCTCGTGTATGTCCCCGAGGAGAGCCGCCGCACCTCGCAGGTGGTCCGCAAGGAGGCGTCGGCTCAAGATGTACCAGTGGAGCCTGCGATCCTGAGGTACCAACTCAAGTTGCCACCCGCCACCTTGGCCGAGCCCACCTCGTGCGCGGAGCGGTTGACCGCTGCTTTGACGGAGCAGCACGGGCTTCCCCCTCTCGAGGTGGACTTCCATGTGCTGCAAAGTCTCGGGCGGGTAGGACAGGAGTGCGCCGGGGACGTCGTGGCCACCGTTTGGGAGGGGCGGGCGGTCACCGGGCTCGACGCCGGTATGGAGCTAGGCACTGCCCTCGGCCTTGCTATCGACGTGGGCACGACGACCATCGCCGCGTATCTCACCGACCTTGCCACAGGCAAGGTCTTGGCCACGGAATCGGCCATGAACCCTCAGGTCGCCTTTGGTGAAGATGTGATCTCCCGCCTGGCGGTCGCGGCCCACGAGGAAGACGGACTCTCCCGCCTGCAAAAGGCAGTCATCGACGAGGTCAACATACTTGCCATGCGAGCGACCGAGCGAGTGGGGATTTCGCCTGTCGCCATCATGGACGTGGTCGTGGTGGGCAACACGGTGATGCATCACCTGTTCTTGGGTCTCGACCCGCGCTCGCTCGCCGCGGCTCCCTTCGCGCCGGTAGTCAGAGCGGCCGTGGATCTGATGGCAGGAGATGTCGGATTGGCCTTCCACCCAGGCTGCCGCCTCCATGCTTTGCCCATCGAGGCCGGCTTCGTTGGCGCCGACAACGTGGCGGTCATCCTCGCGGAGGCGCCGCACCGTCAGGATGAGCTACTCCTCATTATCGATATCGGCACCAACGGCGAGCTCGTTCTGGGCAAACGTCACCGGCTGCTGTCGGCTTCGTGTGCCACCGGTCCCG
The DNA here is from genome assembly GCA_017882525.1 of Thermoleophilia bacterium. Lineage (GTDB taxonomy): Bacteria > Actinomycetota > Thermoleophilia > RBG-16-64-13 > RBG-16-64-13 > Chersky-299. The sequence goes on along the minus strand of JADGPI010000146.1, from coordinate 202 downwards.
CACTCGAGGGAGCCCACACTGAGTTCGGGATGCGCGCGGCCCCCGGCGCCATCGAGCGGGTGAGGATCGACCCGTTCACGCTGGACGTACGGTTCAAAGTGATCGGCCTCGCTGGATGGAGCGACGAGAACCCTCCGGCCATCGTGAGGGCGCGAGGAATCTGCGGTTCCGGGATCATCGATGCGGTGGCTCAGATGTTGGG
>JADGPI010000145.1 GCA_017882525.1 Thermoleophilia bacterium | reverse complement strand
CGACGGGTCATGCGCATCATCAACAGTCAGTGGAACATGGGCCGCCTGAGGGTGAGTGAACCAAAGGCCAAGGAGTTGCTGAAGGCGTACGACTTCCTGGTCCCCGAGGGGGGCGTCGCCCTCTCCGCCGACGCCGCGGTGGAAACCGCCACCCGCGTCGGCTTTCCGGTGGCTATGAAGATCGTGTCACCGGACATCCTGCACAAGTCGGATGTAGGCGGCGTGCGGCTCAGCCTGAACACCGCCGGCGAGGTTCGGGACGCATTCGATCTCATGATGCTCCGGATCCCCTTGCGCCAAGCGGAGGCCCGGCTGGAGGGGGTCTACGTGGAGACCATGGCCCCGCGGGGGCGCGAGGTCATCATAGGCATGACCCGCGACGCTCAGTTCGGACCCATGCTGATGTTCGGGCTCGGTGGCATCTTCGTGGAGGTCTTGAAGGATGTCACCTTCCACCTGGCGCCCATAACGGCGGAGGAGGCCATGGAGATGCTGCGCGGGACCAAGTCCTTTGCCTTGTTGGAGGGCGCGAGAGGGCAGTCGGGCGTGGATCTGGACGCCATCGCGAGCGGCCTGCAGCATATCAGCCAGTTGGTCACGGACTTCCCGCAGATCGCCGAGCTCGACATCAACCCCTTCGTCGTGAGCGAGCTCAGCGCACAACCGATAGTCGCCGACGCGCGGATCACCCTGTTGCCGAGGGAGACGACGTGATGAGCGGCTCGTACGATCTCGAATGGCGCCAAAAGTACAAGAGCCTCATCTGCACGGCCGAGCAGGCCGTGGCCGGCATCCGACCGGGCCAGCGGGTCTTCATCGGCACCGGGTGCGCCCAGCCGCAGGAACTGGTACGGGCCTTGACCGCGTGTTCCGCGCAGCTCGCCAACACGGAGATCATCTCGTTGTTTACGATGGGTGAAGCACCCTACGCGTTGGAGCGGCTGGCCCGCCACTTCCGCGTCAACACCTTTTTCGTGACCGCCAATGTGCGCGATGTGGTGCAACAAGGCCTGGGCGGCTACACCCCCATCTTCTTCTCGGACATTCCGGAGCTGTTCGCCTCTGGGCGCCTGCCTCTGGACGCGGCGCTCATCCAGGTGACCCCTCCCGACGAGCAGGGCATGTGCAGCCTGGGCATATCCGTGGACGTGGTGAAGAGCGCGGCCGAGAACGCGGCCCTCGTGATCGCCCAGGTCAACGCGCAGATGCCGCGCACGCTGGGGGACAGCGACGTCTATGTGTATGACCTCGATTGGCTGGTTCCGGCCGACCAGCCACTGATCGAGACACACCGGGACCCGCCCGCAGACATCGGTCCCCAGATCGGGCAGCACGTGGCCAGCCTGGTCGAGGACGGCTCCACCATCGAGCTGGGGATCGGCCGCGTCCCCCATGCGGTGTTGGAGTTCTTGAAAGACAAGAAGGATCTCGGTGTGCACACGGAGATGTGCTCGGACACCATCATGGACCTGGTGGAAAGCGGAGCCATCACCGGCGCGCGCAAGACCCTGGACCGCGGCAAGATCGTGACCAGCTTCGCCATGGGCACACGCCGGCTGTACGACTACGTGGACGGCAACCCGATGTTCTCCTTCCGGCCCACGGAGTACGTCAACGATCCCAACATCATCGGCCAACAACACCGCATGGTGGCCATCAACTCAGCACTGGAGATAGACCTCACCGGGCAGGTATGCGCGGACTCGCTGGGCACTCTCTTCTACTCCGGGATCGGTGGTCAGGTGGACTTCACCCGGGGCGCCGCGCGCTCGCGCGATGGCAAAGCCATCATCGCGGTCCCGTCCACCGCCAAGGACGGGAAGGTCTCGCGGATCGTGGCCACGCTCACGTCCGGCGCCGGCGTGGTGACTACGCGCGGAGACACCCAATACGTGGTCACCGAGTACGGGGTAGCCTACCTGGCCGGAAAGACCGTAGAGGAACGCGCCCTAGCTCTCATCAGCGTGGCCCACCCCGATTTCCGCGCCCAACTGCTGCGGGATGCCATCGAGGCACGCTACGTGAACCCCGGACTGGCCGATGTCGAGGGCCGCATCTCGGTGGGCCCGCCCGAGCTTCACACCACCATGCTGCTTCCGGACGGTACCCAGATCGGTTTCCGGCCCATTCATCTCACCGATCTGGAAGCTTTCAAGGATCTGCTGTACGCCCTGTCGCAGGAGACCATGTACTACCGGTTCATGGCGCACCTGAGCATGCTGCCGGAGAAGCAAATCCAGGACTTCGTTTTTCTCGACCACCGCACGGAGGTATGCATCGTGGGCACGCTGCCGGAGGCCCACGGCGAAGAGATCATTTCCACCGGGCGATACTACCTGGACCCCAAGACCAACCGGGCAGAGGTGGCCTTTGTCGTTCGTGACCAGTGGCAGAACCGCGGGATAGGCACCTTCATGCTCCAGTGGCTTACCACCATCGCACGCGCGAACGGCATTGCCGGCTTCACCGCCGAGGTGCTGAGAGACAACAGGCGCATGCAGAGCGTGTTCCACCACAGCGAGGGCAGGGTCAGAAGCCAGCCGGCGGACGGCGTGCAACACATCGAGATCGACTTCTCAAAGGCAGGAGATCTGTGAACGACGGCTTTGAGCGTCAGGCCGCACTGGATGTGTTGAGCCAGGCTCACGTGGGCTACGTGGCCGTGGTCACACCCGCGGGGCCGTACGTGGTGCCGCTCTCGTTTGCTCATGACGGCCAACGCATCTACTGGCATGGACGCTAGGGGAGCTGAGCAACGCGCTCGGGGACGGCGCCGCCGCCTGTCTGGTGGCGGCCGTCGATGAAGAACTGCAGCTGGGCCATAGGGAACGAGCGCCCCGGTCGGCGCCCGTTCCACGTGTGTGCTGCTTGACGACGCTCCCTCACGAGACGACCAGGCTGCCGAAGCGTTCGTCGCGCTCGTGCACGCGCTCGGCGATATCGGCCGCGACCTCGTTCATGAGGTGATAGCCCAAGGTCGGATCGGCCTCGCAGAGCCGTTGTACGGCTTCGGTCGGGAAGATGGCCACCTGGCAGTCGAGTACGGCATGCACGGTGGCGGTGAAGTGGTGGTCGCCCACCAGACCCGACCACGCGAAGAGCCGGCCGGGGCCCAGCGTTCCCGCCAGCAGGTGGCGGCCATAGCCGACGCGGCCGCTGACCAGCAGACAGAACGCCCGCGCGTCGTCGCCTTCGTGAAAGATGTCCTCCCCCGCCCGGTAGGTGCGCAGCACCGCCGTCGCCATCAGGGCATCGCGTTCGTGGTCGGTCAGGTAGTCGGACCAGAAAGGTGAGGTCGGGCCTCGCTCCGCGGCCGGCGCGGCCTTCTGCATCATTACGAGTGGAGGGATGATCATTGTGGGGGCGGCGGCTCGTGCCATGGCCGGCGCGGCCGATCGTGCTACGGCCAGTCGGTCGGTGACTGCCCAGTAAAGGACCAGGCCGAAGATGAGGAATACCATGTTCATCGTGATCGCCTCCCGTGATGTGATCACCGTCGTTGCGCGGTTCCCGAACGGTTCCTCCTGCCGCGCTCGGTGGCGGGGACGTTCGTCGTGGTCGTGGTCGTGAGCCCGGTCGCGGGAGTTCGCTCAAGCCTGCCCCGATTATGTGTCTCCTTGCCGCACCATCGGGGGAGTATCCCAACCCGTAGACGCATGACCTTTTCTTGATCGTCAAGTATATTCCTCGAGCGCCCCGATTGATACGGGCGGGGCCGTCCTCTGGTCGTTCGCCTCGCGTTCCGCGGCGCGGCCCGAGATGCGGTAGAAGAAGGGGACCGCTCCGAGGAAGACGCCGCCGATCAGCCATCCCACAGGGATCGAGAAGCGCCCCGAGATCCAGCCCAGTCCCGGTTGTCCGACTGTTCCACCCGCGTCGGCGAAGAGGGCGTCGAGCGAGAGGACGGTCGCCCGCTGGGCCGAGGGGATGTGGTCGTTGATGAACCCCTGGCGGATGGGCGCCGTGAGGCCGAACACCAGGCCGAAGAGCAGCCAGAGCCCGATGGCGAGCGCGGCACGGGAGCCCCGCCCGACATGCCCTCCTCCAGACTGAACCTGAATCAAGCCAAGGCGTTCTACTACGCGGCCAAGAACGCGAGTTACGCCGGCGCCGCAAACGAACTGTCCGTCACGCCTCGAGCTGTGCGGTTGCAAATGGATGCGCTCGAGGCCCGGTGGAAGGTCAAGTTCCTTGTTCACAAAGGAAAGACCTTGGTGCCGACCGAAGCGGGTAGGGTGCTCTATCCCCACGCCGAGAGCATCGTCGAGCATGCGCTGGCAGCAGAGGACTCCCTGGCAGATCTGGGAAGGCTAGGGCGCCACGTTCTTCGCATGGGGACAGTG
>JADGPI010000144.1 GCA_017882525.1 Thermoleophilia bacterium | reverse complement strand
ATTCGGCCTAGTCTAGAGCGTGGCCTCGAGGCTTCGGACATGGTGATCGGAAGGATTGGGGTGGACTTTGATGTCTGAGGACTCGACCAGAAAGCTCGTGCTCGTGGGCTCGCGGGCCATCGATTCGACGCGGCGTGGCGGTGGTTGACGGCCCGCTCTGTCTCTGGAGGAGACAGTCAACTACCTCAACATGGACCTGACAGCGCGCACGGGGGGTGTCCGGCCCTTGCGCTACGTGGACGCCGACGGTCCGGAGTTGCAGGAGTATCCGGCGCTGGCCGGGGCGGTCGAGGAGGGGCGCCGTCTCCCGCTCGTGCTAGTGGGCGAGAGCGTCGTTTCGCCTGGGTCGCTCAGCTACTACTGGGTGGTCGATCAGCTCGTGGCTTTGGGAGCGCCAGGCTTTGTCGAAGACAAAGGGGGGAAGGCCTGATGGCTTCTTTTGATCTGCGGTGTACCTCTTGCGGCAAGGATTTTGAGGTGTTCGTCTTGGGATTTCTCAAGGACGAGGCCAAGGTCTGCCCGGATTGCGGCAGTCGCCAGGTGGAGCAGCGTTTCACAGCCTTTGAGGGTTTCGTCTCCGGACTGTCGGGATCCACTCCCGCCTGCGCAGACGGAGGAACGTGCAAGCCTCACCGGTGCACACCCAGCCCGGGTTTCGGCTGAGGGCACTAGCGGGACCCGTGGGGTCCCCCGCATCCGGCACGCGGGACGGCATCGTCCAGGTGCCGTGAGATAATCGTCTCCGCGCCTGGGGCACCCATGGGGGCCTAGGGCTGTGCGGGCGGTGATGGATCGACCAGCTGGAGAGTCGGCACCCATTCGCCACGACCGGGTGCCTGGCCTGATCCGGCCTCGCGCGGCGGAGAGAAAAAGGAGCTAGATGTACCCAATCCTGTTCCATGCCGGTCCGTTGACCATCCACTCGTTCGGGGTGATGATGGCCGTGGCCTTTGTTGCCGCGGGCATAGTGGGCCGCTGGCAGTTCAAAAAGAGAGGCGTCACCCCCGACTTCATCTACCCTATTGTGGTTGCCGCGGTCATCGGGGGGCTGCTGGGCGCGAAGATTCATTACCTGATCCTCCACCCCTCCGAGTTTCCCGGGAACATTCTGAGTGGGAGCGGTCTGGTCTGGTTCGGGGGGCTTTTCGGAGCCATCCTGGCGGTTGTGATCGTCACCTTGGTGAGAAAGCAAAGCCTGGCGGGGGTCATGGACACCGGCGCGCTGGCTATCGCGGTCGGGTACGTGTTCGGTCGGCTGGGGTGCTTTCTCAACGGCGATGATTACGGGATTCCCACCAAGCTGCCCTGGGGCATGTCTTTCCCCAACGGCAGCCCCCCCACCACGGTGCGGGTCCATCCCACGCAACTCTACGAGGCCTTGGCTTCTCTCGTCATCTTCGCGCTCTTGTTCTGGGTGATCAGCCCCTGGTTCAAACGGGAAGGCCCTCTCATGTTCGCCTATCTGATCCTCGCCGGGATCGAACGTTTTCTGGTGGAGTTCGTGCGTACCAACCCGCCGGTGGCCCTTGGCCTCACTCAGCAGCAGTGGATCAGCATCGGCCTCTTCGTCATCGGGGTGGTGGGCGTCTGGTGGTTTGCCAGACACGGCAGGCTTCGTCCGGTCGAACAGCCGAAGAAGGGCAAAGCGGCTGCTGGCGCCAAAGTGAGAACGGCCAAGGCAGCGCGTTGAGCGCGCGATCCCGGCGCCGCCGGCTGCACGCTCGCAGTGCGCTAAGCCCTTATCTCCTGCTGGTTGTGCTGATACCGCTCATGGCTGCGCTGTTCGTGGGGTGCGGCTCGGGGCTCACGGGTCGTCTCGCCCCGGGGTTCGTCGGGACCACCCTGGAAGGCGCGAAGGTGTCCCTGAGCGAATACCGGGGAAAGCCGGTTGTCCTTGCCTTCATGGCGAGCTGGTGAGGCACCTGCCGGGCGGAGCTGCCCGAACTCGATAGGTTCTATCGAGACGATCAGAACAAAGCAGGGCTGGTAGTGATCGCGGTCAACGACCAGGAGACCGACATGCGAGCGCTCCTGCAGGGGGGAAACTACCAGCTCCCGGTGATATTGGACCCGAGCGGGGCCGTGGGCAGCGAGTACGGGCTGAGAGCGGTGCCGACCCTCGTGATCGTCGACCCTCAGGGACGGATCGCGAAAGTCCATGTGGGAGGCCTGTCCGCTGCCGACCTTTCCGCCGCGGTGGATGGCGCTGCCCGCTGAACTGAGCCTATCGGCCTTCGCGGTGGCGCTGCTGGGCGGGGCGGCTAGTTTCATCAGTCCGTGCGTGCTCCCGCTCCTTCCCGCCTACCTGTCCTTCGTGTCCGGACAGAGCCTGGAAGAACTCCAGAGCGGCCGGCGCCGGATCATCCTGAACACTGCGACTTTCGTGCTGGGCTTCGCACTGGTGTTCACGCTTCTGGGAGCTATCTTGGCTTCCGCCGGCGTCTTCGTGGGCGACCAGCGGACCCTCCAGATCGTCGCGGGCGCGGTGCTGATCGTGCTTGGAGCGTTGCTTGCGAGTGCCGCGTACCCGGGCTTCATGGTGAGGGAACGCAGGCCGCTATTGGAAAAGGTCCCCCGCGGGCCGGCTGGAGCCTTCGCGCTCGGCGTGGCGATCGCACTGGGTTGGACTCCGTGCGTGGGTCCGATCCTCGCCTCCATCCTTACTCTGGCGGTCTCTGGCAGCAACCCGGCGGGAGGCGCTCTTCTGCTCTTCGTCTATTCGCTGGGACTCGGCATACCGTTCCTCATCTCCGGGCTCTTCGTGGGCTGGGCCCTTCGCACCTTCTCCCGTGTCAAGCGTCGGATGAGGCTCGTCCAGATCATTTGCGGGGTGATCCTCGTAGTTTACGGTGCGTTGCTCGTGAGCGGGCGGTTCGGGCTTCTTTCCTCGGGACTTTCGGCGCTGCACCTGCCATCATTCTGAAGACGGGCGGGAGAGCGAGCAAGAAGCTGGTCGATCCGGCAGGACGGGCCCAGGGCGTCCCGTCTGGAGGAGCGTTATGCGCGTGCTTGTGATAGATGTGGGTGCGGGAACCACCGATATCCTGCTGTGGGACAGCACGATGGAGGGCGAGAACCAGACTCACCTGATCGTGCCCTCGGCGACCAGGGTGGTGGGCGCTGAGATCGCCGCCGCCACTCGTCGCGGGGCCGCCGTCCTGTTTTCCGGGCCGACGATGGGCGGCGGCGCCAGCACTGTCGCGATGAAAGAGCACCTCGCGCAGGGCCTTCCCTTCTATGCCACGCCTTCCGCGGCTCGCACATTCGAGGATGATCTCGAGCTGGTTGCGGCGTGGGGCGTGACCGTGGTGGCGCCCCAGGACGCCGGTGCGGCCGCATTGCAGGACGCGACCCTCGTCCGCTCCGGGGATGTGCGCTTCGATCGACTTCGAGACTCGCTGGCGTTGCTTGGAGAGCCGGCCTTCTTCGACGGCTGCGCGGCGGCCGTGCAGGATCACGGCCAAGCTCCGCCGGGCGTGAGCGACCGTGTGTTCCGCTTCCAGAACCTGACGGTGGCCCTGAGTCGGTCTTCGCGGCTCCAGGACCTGTTCCACCTGCGGGCCACCGTGCCCGACTATCTCACTCGGATGAAGGCCGTCGCGGAGTGCGTGATCGACGATGTGCCCCTGGTCCTCGGAGACACCGGCCCGTCCGCCTTGTGGGGAGCGTCGCTCGCCTCTCGCACCTCGCCGTGCCTTGCGGTGAACTTCGGCAACGGCCATACGCTGATGTCTCTGGTGAGGGGCGACAGCATCGATGGCCTTTTCGAGCACCACACCGTCATGCTCGACGCGGACAAGATGCTCGGGTACATGCGCTGTTTCGCAGAGGGCGAGCTTGCCGGCGAGACGGTGCTGGCCGACGGCGGGCATGGCGCGCTGCCCGTGTCCCAGCCCTTCTCCCTGGAGGATATCGAGGTGGTGGTCACCGGCCCCAAACGCGGCCGTTTCGCGGCGATGGACGTCGCTCAAACCGAGGCCTCCCTCCACGGGGACATGATGCTCACCGGCTGTTACGGCCTTCTGAAGGGCTACCTCGCCAACCAGGACGGCTCCCCCACGCCCTAGGGGACCGAGCTCTTCTCGCAATCCACCCTCGCAGTCCCCCGGCGTCCCGCATCGTTCCGCATCGTCTGGCATCGTTTCGCGTCGTCGCGCGTAGTCCGACTTGCCTTTTGCATCTGTTCCCAGGGGAACTGGTCACTCCACGCCAGCGTCACAGTGGGCGTCGGGGGCTTCTATCCGGGGGGTGTGAGATGGGCAAGTTCCGTGTTCTAAAAGGCTGGTTCACTGCAGGGGTGGTCATCTTGATCCTCGCGCTCGCCGCGGTGATCAGCGTGGGGGGCTGCGGGGGTGGGAACTACACTACGACCACGACGGCAGGTAGGACCACGAGCACGGTGGCTGCTGCCGCGACCACCATCCCGGCGAACAACAAGGCGGGGGGTTTCAGCTCGGCGACTCCTTCGCAGGAGCAGTCGGCGCCATCCGCGGCGGGGAGTAGCGGTTCGCCGGACGTTATCAGCACGCTCGAACGCAGCCTCGGACAGAAAGTCATAAGCGATGCGCAGTTCGAGATCCAAGTGGCGAGCGGGAAGTTCCAGACCGCGTTCGACCAAGCCCTCTTGTTGGCCGACCGGTACGGTGGCTACATCGTATCGTCGAGTTCCCAGGCCACCGGGGAGGACGCCAGTCTCAAGAGTGGGACCATCGCTTTGCGGGTGCCGTCTGCCTCCTTCAGCCGGGCTTTGGCCGACGCTTCGAACCTGGGGACGGTCAAGAACCGCCAGATATCCACCCAGGACGTGACCCAGGAGTATGTGGATCTTCAGGCGCAGATAACAAATGCCCAGGCTCAAGTGAAAGCGTTCCAGAATCTGATGGCCCGGGCGAAGACGGTGGACGAGATCCTGCAGGTCCAGCAGGTGCTTAGTAACGCTCAGGGACAGTTGGAGCAGTTGCAAGGCCGCTCGCAATTCTTGAACGAGCACACGAGCTTCTCCACACTCACCATGTCTATCTACGAGGCCGGCCAGGAAGTGAAGCCCGCGTCGACGAGCCAGTGGGGCGTCACCAAGGCCCTCAAGGACGCGCTCCACAACCTCGTGAACGCCGGCAACGCCATCGTGCGCGGACTCGGTGTCTTGATCCCGATCCTCATAGTCCTCGCCATCATCGGCTACATCGTGTATCGGATAGTGAGGGGATCCACGCGGAGGGGCCGCGAGCGGGAGCAGCGGATCCTTGAGTCCTATCATCAAGGCCGCCAACCGGAGCCGCCCATGGGCGGAGCGGCTGGGGCCGTGCCGCCGGCTGCACCGCAGGCGTCCGCAGCCGGTCCGGGACCGTCCGGCACTGAGGGCGGGCAGTGACCGTCTGACCACGTCGGGCCGCCGCCTCACCGTGAGCGTCCCGGCGAGGTCGGCGGCGGAGTCAGCAGGGGGCTCGGGCGGGCCGGGAGGACCAGGAACCGTTCTTTCTGGGTTTCCCGGCCCGCCCGGTGTATACTCCGGTGCTCGCGCCGTGTCGCCCGCCGAGAGGCATCGCGTCATGTGCCGGACTCTGTCCGGTGGTGCGACTACAATTCCATATCACTGCACCCCTGCTCCGGCAGTAAGGCCGGGGCCGTTTAGACCGTAGGAGGTGACCTAAACTGAACAGCTATGAGCTGGTTCTTATCCTTCGCTCCGACGTGGAGGAGCAAGAACGCACCAAGGTGCTCGATCGCGTCAAAGAGATCATCACGAACGACCAGGGCGTCATCGTGAAGATCGACGAGTGGGGCAAGAAGCGTCTTGCCTTTGAGATCGCCGATGCGCTGGATGGCTTCTACTTCGTTCTCTACTTTGAAGCCACTCCCAAGACACTCGATGAAGTGACGCGCGTCCTCAAGATCACAGACATCGTGCTGCGTGTCATGCCCATTCGCCACGAAAAACCGTTCGGCTTCAAGCAGCCCGCAGCTGCCGCGGCCGAAGAAGTCTAGAGTCCAAGGAGAATATGATGGCTCGCGGTATCGCGCGGGTTACGATTGTGGGCAACCTGACCCGGGATCCGGAACTCCGTCAGACCCCAAGCGGGACATCCGTGTGCCAATTGGGCGTCGCGGTCAATACTTCCCTCAAGGATTCCTCGGGGCAGTGGGTAGAGAAACCGAACTTTTTCGACATCGTCGTCTGGGGCACGCAAGGCGAGAATTGCGCCCGCTATCTGAGCAAGGGTCGCCAAGTGGCCGTAGACGGCCGCCTCGACCAGCGTAGCTGGGATGCCCAAGACGGCACTAGGCGCAGCAAAGTGGAGATCATCGCCGACACGGTGATGTTCATCGGCGGCCAGGGCGAGGCCCGCGAGCCGGTGGCGCGTGAAAGTGCTCGTCCGGCGTCCGCCCCCGCAGCGCAAGACGATTTTCGTGACATCGATTTCGGGGGCGACGACATCCCGTTCTAGCCGTCCTCAAGGAGGTTTTTGAAAGTGGCCAATCCGAAGAAGCCGCTGCGGCGTACTCGCCCGGTGACAGGGAACCGGCGGCGCAAGTACTGCTACTTCTGCAAAGAAGGCGTCGAGGTAGTCGACTACAAGGACTACAACACTCTCCGCAGGTTCATGTCCGAGCGGGGCAAGATCCGGTCGCGCCGCACCACCGGAGCCTGTCGCAAGCATCAGCGGCAAGTCGCCGTGGCGATCAAACGTGCCCGCGAGGTCGCTCTGCTGCCGTACAGCAGTCGCTGAGCCCGGTCGGACGAGCACCGGTCTCTAGAACAAACCAAGGCTCGAGAGCACTCAGATGAAGGGGTTCTCCTCAGCCGCATTGGCGGATCTGGGCAAGGCGACCGCGCTTACTGCGGTCATCGGGCTCGGCATGGCTTATCTGCCGTTTGGAGCGGTGGTGCTGACGCCGCTCTTGCCTCTTCCCATCGCGTATGCGGCGATGCGGCATGGCAACGTCCTCGCCCTGGTGGGAGCGCTTATCGCGGGTGCCGTGGTGTGGCTCGCCGCCGGGCAGAACGAGGCTATGCTGGTGTTCCTACTTGCCGCCGGACTGGGGATCGCTCTCGGCACGGCCCTTCAGGGCAGATGGGGCTTCGCACCAACGCTGGCACTCATGACCGCCGCCACAGTGGCTCTCTTTGTCGTGTGGGGCGTCGCTCTCTGGCAAGGAGTGGGCGTTACGTGGACGCACATCCAGCAGACGGCCACCCAGTCGATAAACGATGCGACCACGCTGTACGGGCAGACGGGAGTCTCGCAGACCACCCTCACCACCGTGTCCGATGAGTTCAAGCACATCGTTTCGATCGCGCCGTACTTGGCTCCCGGCCTCATCGGTATGGCTTCGGTGTTGCTGGCGAGCTGCTCCGCAGGGCTGGCACATCTCATCTTCCCTCGGATGGGGAATAGGATCGCTTCACCTTTTTCGCTCTCGAAGCTTCGTATCCATTGGTCGGTCGCGTATGTGTCCATCCTTGGCCTGGCCTTTCTCTTGTTCGCACGAGGCGACGGTGACTGGCAGTCGGCATTGCGGTATGTTGGCATCGATATGCTGCTGGTCTCGCAGACGCTGTTCTTCCTGCAGGGACTTGCCGTGGTGCAGTGGTTTGCGGTCGCTAGGAAATGGGGGCGGGGAGCCCGTGGCTGGCTGTATGCAGCCGCGCTTCTGGGACAGGCTTTCTTTCAACTGACAGGGCTCGCGGGATTGTTCGACACGTGGGTGGACTATCGAAAACGTTTTGCCTTGAAGACCCCAGGGACGGGTCCGACGGGTTGAATCACTAGAAGGAGATGCGCATGGAAATAATCCTGTTGCAGGACGTGGAGAATCTGGGGAAGAGAGGTGAGGTCGCGAACGTATCCGCCGGATACGGGCGTAACTTCTTGTTCCCGCGTAAGTTGGCCGAGATCGCTACCCCCGGCAAGATCGCCGCCGTTCAGAAGATCGTGGAAGAGAAAGCCGCTCAGGAGCGGCGGATCGCCGAGCAGGCGGAAGAGACAAGGGAGCTCTTGTCCAAAACCGTGATAACGATTGCGGCGCCGGTAGGCGCGGGCGACCGGCTGTTCGGCTCTGTCACCAGCCAGGACATCGCCACTGCCATCTACACCGCCCGGAAGATCCGCGTGGACAAGCGCGGTGTCGACCTGGGTGAAGCCATCAAGACCGTAGGTACGTACATGATCAAGGTGGAGGTCCATCCCAGTGTGGAGCCGGCGGATGTGAAGGTCATGGTCGTGCCGGAGGATTCGAAGGCCTAGGAAGACCGGGTTCCCGACTGGTCGGGGACGGCGCGCCAGGGCTGGCGCGCCACTATGGGTGCGCGGTCGCGGGATGCGTCCCGAGAAGTGAGGGTTCCAGTGGCTGAGACGAACATGGCCAGCGTGGGCGGCGGAAGCCAACTGGGCGGGGAGTACATCCTTCCCCAGAACCTCGACGCCGAGGTCTCGGTATTGGGAGCGAGCATGCTCACGCCCAACGTCATCCCCGCGGTGAGCGAGATCGTCAGGCCTATTCATTTCTACCGGCAATCGCACCAGCGCATCTTCGAGGTCATCGAGGAGCTCAACGGTCGCGGCGACCCGGTGGATCCCATCACGGTCAGCGAGGAGCTCGCCAATCGGGCCAGCCTCGATTCGGTCGGCGGTCGGGCGTTCATCCACAGCCTGGTGACGGCGGTCCCGGCGGCGACCAACGCCAGACATTATGCCGAGATCGTCCGCGAGAACTATTACCTGCGTTCTCTCATCCAGGTCGGCTCGCAGATCACCGAGATGGGCTACCGGCGCGAGCAGTCTCCCATGGAGCTCATCGACAGGGCCGAACAGATGGTGTTCGACATCTCCGCGCGTCGGGCTACCAGCGAGTTCGAGCCTATCGGGGAGCTCATTAGCGAGAGCTTTGCCGAACTCGAGAAGACGATGTCCGAGGGCCGACCCACCACAGGCGTGGAGACCGGCTTTCGGGATCTGGACAACATCATCCGCGGTTTCCAGCCGGCCAATCTGATCGTGCTGGCGGCCCGGCCGTCCATGGGCAAGACCGCCTTTGCTCTGAACATAGCGCGCAACGTGGCCGTGGATCAGGGAAAGGGTGTTGCCATTTTCAGCCTGGAGATGGCCAAGATGGAAGTGGTCATGCGCATGATGTGCTCGGAGGCCCGGGTGGATAGCCACCGCCTGCACCACGGCATGCTGCAGGTGAACGAGTGGAGCAAACTCACGGCAGCCTGCACGCCTCTCTTTACCGCGCCCATCTTCATCGACGACAGTGCGTCGCTCGGTCTCATGGAGATCCGGGCCAAGGCGCGGCGGCTGCGCGCCAGGGAGAAGAACCTAGGGCTGATCGTGGTGGACTACCTCCAACTGATGATGGGCGATACGAGCACCGAGAACCGGCAGCAGGAGATCTCCCGGATCTCGCGCGGGCTCAAGATCCTGGCCAGGGAGCTGGAAGTGCCGGTGGTGGCCTTGTCGCAGTTGTCGCGTCAGGTGGAACAGCGGGCGGGGAACCGACCGGTGCTTTCCGACCTGAGGGAATCTGGCGCCATAGAGCAGGACGCGGACGTGGTGCTCTTCATCTACCGCGACGAGCTTTACAACAGAGACAGCGCCGACAAAGGCACCGCGGAGATAATTGTGGGCAAGCAACGGAACGGCCCCATCGGGGACTGCAAGCTGGCCTTCATCCAGAACTACACGCGGTTCGGCAGCCTGGCCTCGAAAGACCTGGGCGTCTAGACCTCGAATGGCCATGGACAAGAAGTTCGACGTGATCATCGTGGGCGGAGGCCCGGCCGGCATCTTTGCCGCGCTGGAGCTGGCGCGCCACTCCCGCTTGCGGGTGCTTCTCCTGGAAAAGGGCGCCGATATCTCCGACCGTCGCTGCCCGGCCCGCACCGGCGGGGCCTGTGCTCACTGCGTGCCCTGCGACATCACGTCGGGTTGGGGCGGCGCCGGGGCCTTTTCCGACGGGAAGCTGACGCTCACACCGCAGGTCGGCGGATGGCTGGGAGAGTACGTTGACGCGGACGGAGTGCGCGCGCTCATCGATGACGTGGACCGCGTCTACCTCGAGTTCGGAGCGCCTCAGCTACTCTACGGTGACGACAACGAGAGCTGGGAACGCTGGAGTAATCTGGCGCTGAAGCAAGGACTGCGTCTCGTACGTTCGCCCATCCGGCACCTCGGCACGGAGCGCTCGGCCGTGGTTCTCGCCAACATGCGGGCAGAGCTGGAGCGCAAGATCGAGGTCGCCACGAACACCGGAGTGACCGAGGTCTTGACGGTCGACGGCGCCGACGGCACCCCAGGCGTCAGCGGCGGCCGCGTGGCTGGCGTCGTCACTTCTTCCGGCGACACCTACGAGAGCCCAGCGGTCATCCTCGCCCCCGGGCGGGAGGGAGCGTCCTGGCTCAAGGCCACCGCCGGGAAGTTGGGGATCCCGCTGGCCAGCAACGCGGTCGACATCGGCGTGCGCGTGGAGGTGCCCGCCATCGT